>NZ_CACVSS010000003.1:0-74025 GCF_902756765.1 uncultured Succinivibrio sp.
CATATTGCATTCGATAGGAGTCTTTCCTAAATCTTTGGAGTTGACATCGAAATCATCAAATAGACCTTCATAAGTAGATCCCTGAGATGTTTCTATTTCACGAAAAGCCTGACTTAGATTCTCAAGATGAAAATCAGAAGAATTAATTTGATTGAAGAATGCCTGGAATGTGTATTTAGGTTTGATTACGCAGCCAAAAGTTTTTTTTAGCTCATCGCACAATGTAGGAAAGATTTCTTGAGTCTCAGCTTTTTCGTAATTTTCCTGAGCTGCTGCAATTGAAATATTAGTTCCAAGCTCCATCAAATCAGATGCAGCTAATAGATATTTATCGGATAGACTCTTATAGAATACCAGTCCTAATAGATAGTCTTTATAGGCATCTGCTGACATCTTCTGTCTCATGTTGTCAGCTGCATCCCATAGTGCTGTAAATAATTCTTTTGCTTTTGACATCGTGTTTCCTTATTTATGAAGTATAGTAAAGGGCAAGAAATTTTTTTTCTTGCCTTTTACAATTTTTTATTCTAATTTAGGTGCAATTTGATTTATTCCTATGTTATGAAGTAAATTCAAATTTTGGTTCATCTAAATCATTTTCTTCATAATAGTTATCTGAAAGTTTTTCAACGGATACATCTTCGGCCTTAACAACCAATTCATAACCTGCACCATCATCTTCTTTTATAAGAAGAAAACTTACAGATCCGTCTTTTAAGAGTTTGTGTTCAAAAATTGTTTCAAAATATATCTCTTTATCTTCCCATTGAAATATAGATACCTTATTAAATGTTACTTTTACAGGTCCTGTTTCTGGTTCTCCTGCTACATAATCAGACTGTTCATAAAAACATAGGTCAATAATTAAAGTTACTTTTTGGGATGATTGGTCATAATCAACCTTAACCAAAGAACTATCATGTAATTGATAATTATTTACAAAGTCTTTTATTTTCATAACTAATCCTTGTTTATTAAAATATGTGATGCAGGACTACCCTTTGCAACAGGATTTCCATCTTTATCAAGGTACATATCCTTGGCATTATGTCCATTTGGATTTCTTATATGATAATGATCCTTGCCTTTAAATCCATTTGCTCCTGGTTCAGAATGATCAAAATGGATTTTTAAACCGTTGCGTTTATTTATGTAAAGCTTATTTTTGTCATAGGCTTTTGTTCCAGGAGTGGTTATATCTGTCCACTCCTCAAGAAAAGCTTTATTAGGTTTTGAAGGAAGATTTCTTATTGTTTCGATTAAGTCCCCTCTTGTCCCTTTAAAATCATAGGAATATCCTTTACTCATCTGACTTCTCCTTTTTCTTTAGATTAAAGACTAGAGAAGCTTGACTTGGAAAGGTTATTATTTTTATTCCCGCATCAAATAGAGGTTTAAACAACTCGTAAGGTGCTTTTCCATAAATAATCAGAATCTTTGGTTTCAATTTCTTAAGTAAAACAACAAGACCTTCTTTTAAGCGTTTCCTATCATTTTTCTTTATCAAACATCCAACTGTACTAATACAAAGAACATCGTTTCTAGGTAGTCCATCAAAACAATACTCATATGTTTCATACGTGCCAAATCTAACATTGTTAATTACTTCTAAACCTTGTTCTTGCGCAACTATACCAAAGGTTCTCATGCGAAACGTATTCATGAGTTTGATAGGATAAGGAAAGTCCTGATAGGTTGAAAAATCCGGTGTTATTATTCCTTTTATGCCTTTCTCTTTAATTTTATGAATTGTTTTGCTTATGGAATCAATATCATTCATTATTCCATTTCGTTTTCCATCAAACTTTTGATCGTCCTTAAAGAAGTGTACAAAAGTATCAGCTTTTGCTTTTCCTTTTATCTGATTTAGGTCTGTGTATGAAATAAGCGTTTGAGGTAATTTTGAATGGAATGTTTTACATAATGGAATGTCAGATTCGCCGGTAAAGATGGCATTTTTTAAAAGATCTGCACCAAAGATATCTGTATATCCTTTGCGCTTTTTGTTTAATTTCGTTGTCATAACGAAACCTCCTAGCATTATTGCTAAAAAAAGTGACGAAAAATAACTTTTGCACTGGCACTTTTCCAAGAGTATGCTAAGATTAAATTGCGAGTTTAAGTGTTAGCATAACACTTGGGAAAAGGCACATGGCATTCATTTGTTGTGTGCTTTTTTCTTTACATATTCTGTTCCTCCACATCAATCCATGAGTATTTTTCAATCATCTGATTCAAAGGACTATAGAAAGGAATGCATTGCTCATGCTGTAGCCTTCCTATAATCATCCAAGGTTGAATTTGTAGTTTTTTTGCAAGCTGCTCTATATGACAATAGTCAAAAAGTCCTTTTTTTATAAAACTACTATATGCTTCTGCCTCAAACAAGAAATCAGATGCAAATGTATCGGCTTCTTCTTCATTTTTTCCGATAGAATCTTTAAAGTCTAAAAAAGGTTTTTCTGTATGCTTTAAAAGAATATGACCGATCTCATGAAAAAGAGTAAACCAAAAAATGTCTGCTCGCTTTTGTCTTAAAGTCATACAAAGATTGATATTGTTATTTTTTCCTTGCTTTATGAATCCTTGAACAGGAACACCTGTAAAATTCTTTATTAAAGCAAAAGTAACACCGCACTGAGATAGTATTGTTTTTAACTGTCTTTCTATATCACATACGGATGAAAACATTATATTTTTTATATCTTTTAGTTTCTTGTTTAGAAGCTGAAGATTAAGTGGTGAAGATTCTGTTTCTCCTATAGTTTTATCACACAGAACTTCCCACATGTGAAGAGCATAAACATCCAAGTGAACTTTTTGTTTTCTATATGCTGTTTTAGATTGAAGGTCTGTTATAGAAGTTAAATCAGAAACTCCAATAAGACCTCTTAGTTCAATTATTTTTTCCGAGTTTGTTGTAGATGTTACATACTGCAATCCTTCCATGTATTCCAATATTGGTTTTACATAAGGATTTGAAAGAATTTCTAATTCAGCCTTACTTATATTATTTTTTTCAATTCTATTGATTTCTGCGGTGTCAAATTCTATTTGATAATTCAACCATTCTGTAGCACTAATGCCTGTAGCGTATTGTAATTTTCTGGCCATTGCAGCAGAAATAGAATTTTTCTCTGAAAGAAGATTGCTTATATGCTTTTCACTGGTTTTTGTTCGAACGGACAGTTCTTTTTGAGACCAGTTATGTTCGACCAAAAATTTATTTATGTAAAAGCCTGGATGTTTTACATTATCCACTTTCAATTTCCACCTTTATTAAATTCTTCTCTTACCTAATAGGTAAGATAAAAAATAATATTCTTTACATCCGAGTATTCCATTAATTTTTTTTATTGCAAGAGCATACAAGGCAATTTTTGTATAATTTATTAAAAATAATTTTTAGCCAAAATTCATAACTAATCAGATCAATATATTATTTTTCTTAACTTAATGAAATATAAGGATCTTTTTGTAAATTCATAAAGCTTTGTTTAAATCAAGATATAAAAAGTTAAAAATGTCTAATTATCTTGAGAAAAGTTGACATGGATAGTCGACCATAAAACGATCTAACTATTTTAAATTCAAGTATTGTGGGAGGACAAACATATCAATTTTAGTGAATCGCATAGCATATTCTTGAAAAAAACACTTTTATTTGCTAAAAAATAAAACATCTGTAAAAAAAACATCAGTTTATTGTTACAATACAGGTGTCTCTTGCAAAAGTGACAGCGGTGGCTTTTTGCCATCAGAAAAATAAACTGATATGGGAAGAAGGTAAATCAGCGGTTACAGCTGAACCCCTATCTTCGAGATAGCCCGATAAAATAAATATAACTAGGGATTAAACATGGCTAAAGTACAATCACTTCAAGATCCATTCTTAAACGCATTACGTAAGGAACATATTGTCGTTTCAATTTATCTTGTAAATGGAATCAAGCTTCAGGGACAGGTCGAATCATTCGATCAGTTCGTGGTTCTGTTAAAGAATCAGGTAAGCCAGATGGTTTATAAGCATGCAATTTCTACCATCGTTCCAGCTCGCGCAGTTAATATTTCAACTGGCGAAGAGAAAGAAGAAGAAAATCAAGCTGCAGAATAAGCATTTTGTTCAATTTGAGACTGATTCATAATGCCCAAACAAGAGTTTGAGTCGTTAGGCTCGACACTATTAGTGCATGTTGAGTTAACTCAGATTCAATCACAAGAAGACCTAAAAGAGTTACAGCTTCTAGCAGAATCTGCATTAGGCGATGTTGTTGAGAGTGTTTCTTGCAAAAGAGATGCTCCGGATCCTAGCACCTTTATCGGCTCAGGAAAGGTTGAGGAGGTGGCATCGCTTGTAAATGCCCTAGAAGTTCAGACTGTAATCTTCAACAATAGTCTAACACCTGCCCAGGAAAGAAATCTCGAAAAAGCCTTCGGAGTAAGAGTGATGGATAGAGTCGCTCTTATTCTTACTATCTTTGCGCAAAGAGCGCGTACCTATGAAGGTAAATTGCAGGTTGAACTTGCCCAACTTCAATATGAACAGGCCCGTCTGGTTCGAGGGTGGACTCACCTTGAACGACAGAAAGGTGGTTTTGGTCTTAGAGGTGGTCCTGGTGAAACCCAGATTGAGCTTGACAGACGTGCCCTGAGAGAAAGAATCGCTGCAATCAAAAAGTCACTTGCTGTGGTGGCTTCAAGACGTGAGCAGAACCGAAGCCTCAGAAAGAAGAATGCTATTCCGGTTGTTTCTTTTGTTGGTTATACAAACGCTGGAAAATCAACATTGTTCAATCGTCTGACAAATGCTCAGGTTTATGCTGCGAACCAGCTGTTCGCTACTTTGGATCCTACTCTGAGAACTATTGATCTTCCGGTAGTCGGAAAAACTGTACTGGCGGACACTGTGGGATTCATCAGACATCTTCCTCATGATTTGGTGGCAGCTTTCAAAGGTACACTAGAAGAAACCGCTCAGGCTGATCTTTTAATGCATATCGTGGATGCCTCCGATGAAAGAAAAGAATCAAATATTGATGCTGTAAATGCGGTTTTAGATCAGGTAGGAGCTTCAGAGGTCAATACTCTGATTGTTTATAATAAGGCTGATCTTGTAAAAGACTGTGCAGATGCCATTATCAGAGATGAAACAGGCCGACCTACCCGTGTCTATGTTAGTGCAAAGACCGGATGGGGAATTGATAATTTATTATCAGCGGTTAGCGAATTATTATCTGATAATTTATGTGAATTTACTGTTAAGATAGGAGCTGAAAATGGAAGATTACGTAGTCTTTTATATGCAGCCAAGTCAGTTGATTCAGAAAAATATGATGATGAGGGCTTTGCAGTTCTCAATATAAGAATTACTGCGGTTGAAGCTTCTATTATAGATAGCAAAACCAATGGTGAACTTTCATTGTGCTGTTCATCGTTGGACAAACCTTGGAAAAAGAGTAACGAATTCGATTTTGACTCAGTGAATTAGAAACTATGGAAAATAATAAAGATCTAATGGGCTGGAATGCTCCTGGCTCAAACAATTCTTCTGATGAAGATAAGCAGAAAAACACCGACCCTTGGGGGCGTACTGTAAAACGCAACAATGATCCTGTTCAGGAGATTCTTAATCTTCTAAAGAATTTTCTGGGCAACAGAAAAAACGGATCTGGTGGCAGTTCAAAACAGGATAAGCCTAGCTTTAATCTGATTGGACTGATCGTTGCCGTAATTCTTGGTTTTTACATTTTCAGTGGCTTCTATACAGTTAGAGAAGCTGAAAAGGGTGTAGTTCTTCGTTTCGGTAAGGTTTATAACGTTGTTGATTCCGGTTTGAGATGGAAATTCTCTGGAATTGATTCAGTTAATGTCGTTGATATTGAGCAGGTTCGTTCAATCCAGTCTTCAGGCACCATGCTTACCGAAGATGAGAACGTAGTCATCGTGGAAATGGATGTTCAGTACAGAATCTCCGACCCTGTAAAATATCTGTATTCCGTTGTAAATCCTGACAATACTCTTTTAGAGGCTACCGACAGTGCTTTAAGATATGTTGTCGGCCACACTCTGATGGATGATATTCTGACCTCAGGAAGAGAGCTTGTAAGACAGGCTACCCGTGAACTTCTGACTTCAATAATTGAGCCATATAATACCGGCCTTACCATTGTTGATGTGAACTTCCTGCCAGCCAGAGCTCCTGAGCAGGTAAAGGAAGCCTTCGATGATGCTATTGCAGCACAGGAAGATGAGCAGAGATACAAGCGAGAAGCCGAAGCTTATGCCAATGAGGTTCTGCCAAAGGCTGAAGGTCAGGTTCAGAGAATCAGACAGGAAGCTGAAGGTTATCGTTCTCAGGTAGTATTGAAGGCTGAAGGTGAGGTTGCAAGATTCGAAAAGGTTCTGCCTGAATACAATGCAGCTCCTGATATTACCAAGACCAGAATTTATCTTGAAACCATGCAGGAAGTACTGGGTAAATCTCAGAAGATTCTGCTGGATACTCCTAAAGGTTCCTCTCCTGTTCTGTATCTTCCACTTCCTCAGAATGCTATGCAGCAGCTTCCTCAGAAGCCAAAGGCTCAAGAAGACAGTGCCAGCGTAAATTCAAAGGATCTGTCAGATAACAAGGAAACTTTATCTGTAACTGAGTCATATCCTCCTCTAACAGGAAATTCTCAGAACTCATACGGAACTTCATCAAGAAGGGGAAGATAATGAATAAGAATACTTTAAACATCTCTCTGATTCTCATATTTGTTCTTGCTTTTATCGGCTTTAACAGTCTTTATGTTGTAACAGAAGGCACCAAGGGAATCGTTACCAGATTCGGTAAGGTTGTAAGAGATTCTGAAGGTAAACTCCAGATTGTTGATCCAGGCTTACATTTAAAGGCTCCTTTCATCGATCAGGTAAAGGCTCTGGATGTAAAGATTCAGACCATAAGCTCATCTGCTGACAGATTTGTTACCTCCGAGAAGAAGGACGTTATCATTGATTCTTACGTTAAGTGGCAGATCCTTGATGCTGCAACCTATTACCTGACAACTGCCGGTGGTAACAAGATGCAGGCAGAGGAACTGTTAAGAAGAAGAATTAATAACTCCCTGAGAAGTCAGATTGGTAGACTTACAATTCATCAGATTGTTTCCGGTCAGAATTCGGGAAAGAATCAGGCGACAGAGGAAGAGAATGTCTTTGATTCAAGTGATTCTGAAGTAGTTGCTGTTGCCAGTCAGTCAAAGCGTGACGAGGTTATGCAGAATGCCTTAAAGGATATCGGTGCTTCTGCAAAGGCTCTGGGAATCAAGATTGTAGATGTTAGAATCAAACAGATTAATCTTCCTCCAGAGGTTTCCAACTCAATTTACCAGCGTATGCGCGCTGAACGAGATGCTGTAGCAAAACTTCACAGATCTCAGGGTAGAAAAGAGGCCGAAGCCATTAAGGCTCACGCTGACAGAGAAGTTGTGGTTAAAATTGCGGAGGCTGAACGTCAGGCCAGAACTCTTCGAGGTGAAGGCGACGCTGAAGCAACCAGAATATATGCCCAGGCCTACAAACAGAATCCTCAGCTGTTCGAATTCCTGAGATCGATGGATGCCTATAAGAAATCGATGTCGTCAGGAAAGGATGTCTTAGTACTGAAACCAGACAGTGAGTTCTTCAAGTTCTTCAATGACGCAAATGGTGCAAAAGGCACAAATTAATTACATGCCTAAATCATTTTTGTATAATGGTTTAGGTATTTTTTTTGACAATTACATGGAACGAGGATAAAAACAAATGCCTAATAATGTTATTGTGCTTGGTACACAATGGGGCGATGAAGGTAAAGGTAAGATCGCTGATTTGTTGACATCAAAAGCTAATATTGTTGTTCGCAGTCAGGGTGGTAACAACGCTGGACACACTCTGGTTGTTGGAAACAAAAAGGTAGTTGTAAGACTTGTTCCTTCTGGAATTCTGCACAAGGAATGTCTGTGCCTGATCGGTTCAGGTGTTGTAGTAAATCCTGGTGCTTTATTTGAAGAAATTGAAGAATTAAATAAGGCTGGAGTTGAGAACGTTGAAGGAAGAATCAAGATTTCTGGAGCTTCAGCTCTGCTGCTGCCTGTTCACCCAGCCATTGATAAAGGTGCTGAGAAGCTGAGAGGCAAGAGTGCTATCGGTACTACCGGCAGAGGTATCGGTCCTTGCTATGAGGACAAGGTTGCCCGTCGTGGTGTAAGAGTTGGCGATCTGTATGATATGGAAAACTTCAAGGAAAGACTTAAGACTTTACTTGAGTACAGAAACTTCCAGCTGAAGAATTACTATCATGAGCCAGAGGTAAGCTATGATTCTGTTCTTGAATATGTTGAAGGTATCCGAGACAGATTACTTGCAATGGTTGATGATATTTCTCTGATCCTTGCAAACGGCCGTCGTGACAGCAAGAAGATTCTGTTTGAAGGTGCTCAGGGTACCTTCCTGGATATTGATTATGGTACTTATCCATATGTTACCTCATCAAATACTGTTGCCGGTGGCTGTGTAACTGGTTCTGGTGCAGGTCCTCTGCATATTGACTATGTATTAGGTATTGCTAAGGTATACACCACCCGTGTAGGTGGCGGTCCATACCCAACTGAGCTGAATGATGAAATCGGTGAAGGCATTCGTAAGCGCGGTGCAGAGTTTGGTGCTGTTACTGGCAGACCTCGTCGTACCGGCTGGTATGATGCAGTTGCAATGCGTAGAGCTGTAACCATTAATTCTTTAACTGGTTTAGCTCTGATGAAGATGGATGTTCTCGACGGTATGGATGAGATTAAGATCTGTACTGCATACAAGTTAAAGGATGGCACAATCAGTCAGTTGCCTCCACTATCTGCTCACGAGTATGAGGGCATCACTCCTGTTTATGAGTCAATGCCAGGCTGGAAGGAATCAACTTTTGGCATAACCAAGTGGGATGAGCTTCCTGAGAACGCAAAGCACTATATCAAGAGATTGGAAGAGCTGTCAGGGGCTAAGGTTGCAATTTTATCAACCGGTCCTGAACGAGATCAGACTATCTATTTAGACAATCCTTTTGATTAGGATTTGCCTTTTGATTAGGATTTGATTCATTTCGAATGAAAAAACAGGGCAAATGCCCTGTTTTTTGCTTCTGATTATGTTTTTCTATCCGAAAAACTGCAGGAACATTGTAATTATAAATGCGTTTACAAAGTCGATAAACAGGGCTCCAACCATTGGAACCACGAAAAAGGCCTTTGGAGAAGGTCCGTTACCTCCGGTGAATGTTGACATGTTTGCCATTGCATTTGGAGTGGCTCCCATTCCAAATCCGCACTGTCCAACACAGATTACAGCTGCATCGTAATCCTTGCCCATAATTCTGAAAGTCACAAAGTAGGCAAATAAGGCCATGGCAATAGTCTGAACAATTAGAATTGTAAACAGAGGAATAGCCAGATCGATAAGCTCCCATAATCTCATGGTCATAAGAGCCATTGCCAGGAAGTACTGTAGAGAAAGACTGCCAATAACATTAATGGTTCTGATTGGAATGTGTTTTCCCTGAAGATCAAAATAGTTACGAATAATAGACGCAATAATCATTGGTCCAATGTAAGCAGGAAGTATAACTCCGATATTTTTCAGTCCAGTGATAATGAAACTGCCCAGAACCATTGAAATGATAATATATGCGCATCCGGTTAGAAGATGATTTTCATTCATGGTCTTTTCTTCAGGGGAAAGCTTTCCTTCTACCATATCTGTATTAGAAGAGGTCTGGTCAGAGTTTCTGCAGTTATATTTTGCGATTAGTCTTTCTCCAACTGGACCACCAATTATTGAGCCTGCTACAAGACCGAAGGTTGCAGCTGCAATTGATACAGTAAGACCTGCATCCAGTCCGTATCTCTGCAGTTCTGGTCCGAATGCGGCTGATGTACCATGGCCTCCTGTCAGAGGAATTGAGCCTGCTGCCATACCAAGTAAAGGAGATTCTCCGAAAAGCTGTGCAATACCAACGCCAATACCGTTCTGAATTACAATCAGAATAATGGAGCAAAAAAGAAACAGTGCAACACCAATGCCGCCATTAATAAGCATTCTGAAACTTGCGGTAAAACCTATGGTGGTAAAGAACGCAATCATCAGCAGATTCTTTAGCTGCTCATCATAAGTAAAGTAAAATGTGTGCGTCTGATGTCCAATGAGTGTAACTATAGAGAATACGATTCCTCCTAGAACTGGAGAAGGAATAAAGTATCTAGTCAGGATGGGAAAGATTTTCTTTATGTAATGACCTATAAAGAGCAGGATAACAGCCAATCCGAGAGTCATGGTCATATTAAGATCATAGGTATATAAAAAGGATGTTTCTTGCATATTTTTTTCCTGAATAAGAAAAGATTCTGCTTATAAGTAAAAGTTTAATGCTTGATTATCAAATGTACAAAAAATCAGTTTGATCTTGTCGCGGCCTTTAAGGCTAGCTCTTCAAGATTCTTTCTGTACTGTGTTTGAGGTAAGGATGTAAGAGCCTTTTTCGCCTTTTGGACAGCATCAAGAGCAAAATCTTTTGATTTTTGGATGGAATCTGTCTTGTCTATAAAGCTAAGAACAGAATCAAGATTAACGTTTCTGATGGCATCTTCTAGAAGCAGTCTGTCTTCCGTAGAACAGTTCTTTAATGCCAGTATCAGAGGAAGGGTAATTCTTCCGTCTTCAAGATCTTCTCCGATATTTTTACCAAGAGTATCTGAGGAGGAAGTGTAATCAAGAATATCGTCAGCAACCTGAAATGCGATTCCAAGCTGTTTACCATATTCCTGAAGTGACTCAATAACAGATTCGTTTTCGTCACTTAGAATGGCGGCACCTGCGGTTGCCAGCTCAAAGAGTGCTCCGGTCTTGCAGTATATTGTCTGCTCATATTCAGAGATAGAAATGTTCAGATTACCTTGAGTGTGAAGCTGCTTGATTTCACCGGATACTAGCGAGGCCAGAGTATTATTCAGCATATTGCCGATTCTCTGATTATTAATGTCATGGATACAGAAAAAGCATCTGGTGAAAAGGTAGTCACCAGCTAGGACAGCTGCGTGATTTCCATCAGTTTCATTTAAAGTTGCTTTTCCTCTTCTTACAGTTGCCTTGTCAATTACGTCGTCATGAACAAGTGTAGCTGTATGCAGAAGTTCTGTAGCTGCGGCAAAATTCAGAATGGATTTTTTTTCACCCTTATCACCTAGAGCATGCCATGCCATAAGTGATAACATTGGTCTGATTCTTTTCCCGCCGGATTTGACGACTCTTAGACACATCTCATTAATTGAGGCTTCATAAATTGAGTCTGTCAGTACAGACGATAAAATTTCTTCAACGGAATCTAAATCCTGCTGAATAATAATGTCTTGGTTTTCCATGAAATTCTCTCTGTTATCAGCAGTATTGTATCATTATATTAATTTTCAATTAATAAATTTCTTGAAATTAATCTTATTTGGCATTAAAATTCGTACCGCTTTTATAGGTCAGTTAATACAAATCATTTTTTTCTATGTATTAATGGAAGCTTCAAGCCAGAAATATTAATTGTGAGTCTGTGTTAAATAGACTTGCTTTTTATTCTTATTGTCTGTAAAATATTGACCCATTATGGCCCTAGAGGGCAAAGTTTTGTTTGATTGCGGGAGACGAACTCCTGCATTTATTCGGAGTTTGAGCATGTACGCAGTTATTTTTTGCGGCGGCAAGCAGCACAAGGTTTCAGAGGGCGACGTGCTAAGCGTTGAGCTTCTAGATGCTGAGGCTGGCAGCGATATCGAACTAGATAAAGTTCTATTAGTATCAGATGGCACCAACATTAAAGTTGGCGCTCCTTACATTGATGGCGCTAAGGTTACCGCTAAGGTATTGGGCGCACACGGTGGCGAGAAGATTAAGATTGTTAAATTCCGTCGTCGTAAGCACCACCAGAAGGTGACAGGTCACCGTCAGTGGTTTACCGATTTACAGATTACTGGTATTAATCAGTAATATTAGGAGAAAACTGAAATGGCACACAAGAAAGCTGGTGGTTCATCACGTAACGGCCGTGACTCACAAGGTCAGCGTCTAGGCGTTAAGGCTTATGCTGGTGAAGTAGTTACCGCAGGTAGCATCATCGTTCGTCAGCGTGGTACTCATTTCCATGCAGGTGCAAACGTTGGTTTAGGTAAGGATGACACTTTATTTGCTAAGGCAAATGGTAAGGTTACCTTCGTAACTCGTGGTTCTAAGGGCCGTAAGTTTGTTGAGATCGTTGAGACTCAGCAGTAATTCTTAAGAGTTACATTAAAGAGGCTCGCTCCGGCGGGCCTTTTTAGTCTGTGCAAAATGTTTTCTTTTGATGTGGCTGCTGTTGCCACCGAGAAATCAGGAGGATAGTCAGGTGAAATTCGTTGATGAAGCCGTGATCCGAGTAGAAGCTGGTGATGGTGGTAATGGTATAGTCAGCTTCAGAAGAGAAAAATATATTCCTCGTGGTGGCCCAGATGGCGGCGACGGCGGAGATGGCGGTAACGTTTATTTACGTGCCGATACTAATCTGAATACCCTTGTTGATTTCAGATTTACCAAATTCTATAAGGCGGAGCGCGGTAAGAACGGCGGTACTTCCGACTGTACCGGTGCCAAGGGAGAAGATAAGGTATTACTGGTTCCTGTTGGAACACGAGTAACTGATGTTGCAACCGGTGAGGTTATTGGCGATCTTCGCAAGGAAGGTGAAGGTCTGTGTGTAGCTCGCGGCGGCCGTCACGGTTATGGTAATACACATTTCAAATCTGCTACCAATCAGGCTCCAAGACAGAAGACAAACGGTACTCCAGGCGAAAGAAGACAGTTAAAACTGGAAATGCTGCTTGTATCTGACGTTGGTCTGGTTGGGCTTCCTAATGCAGGTAAGTCTACCTTTGTACGTTCTGTATCAGCAGCTAAACCAAAGGTTGCGGATTATCCGTTTACAACTCTTGTTCCTTCTTTAGGTGTAGTTAAGACTTCAGAGGGCAGATCCTTTGTTATTGAGGATATTCCTGGTCTGATTGAAGGTGCTTCAGAAGGTGCAGGTTTAGGTCATCGCTTCCTAAAGCATCTGGAACGCTGCCGTGTTCTTGTTCATCTTGTAGATGTTCATCCGGTTGATGAGTCTGATCCTGTTGATAACGTAATGATTATCGAAAACGAGATCAAACAGTATGCTCATGAACTGTACAATAAGCCTCGCTGGCTTGTTGCAAACAAGGTTGATCTTGGAACAGAGGAAGAAGCTAGAGAAACTCTTGACCGTATTATTGAATCAGTTGAGGTTAAGCCAGAGAGAACCTTTATTATTTCTGGATTAAACAAGACTGGTGTGCCAGAGCTTCTTTATGCACTCCAGGAACTTGTAGATGAGGTTAAACTCAAAGAACAACAGGAACCTGAGAAACCTAAGGCTGATAACTTTGTTTGGACTGAACCTGAACTTCCTGAAAATCGTTTCGATGATGACGACGATTTTGATGATGAGGAAGATGGTCCAGAATTCATTTATAAGGCATAAAAATGGCAGATATTCAGATAATTGTTGCACTGGCTGATAACTTTGTGATTGGTAACAAGGGGGAGATTCCTTGGCATTTATCTGAAGATCTCAAGCATTTTAAAGCAATCACTACAGGTCACCCTGTAGTGATGGGCAGAAGAACCTTCGAGTCAATCGGTCGTGTTTTACCTAACCGCCTAAATATCATGGTAAGTTCAACTTTTGATAAGAAAATTGAAGGGTTGGTTGTTGTTAAGAGTCTTAACGAGGCCATTGAATTTGCAGGTGATAATACTCTAATGGTTATTGGTGGGGCCCGTATGTACGAAGAGGCTCTTCCTTTAGCCTCTGTACTTCACTTAACTAGAATCAGAAAAACAGTGGAAGGGGATACCAGATTCCCTGATTTCTCTGCATATCCTTTCAAACTTGAATCAAGCGAGAGCTTTTATTCTGAGAGTTGTGGTTTTGAATACGTATTTGAAACCTGGAAAAAAGCCTAACTGGTTTTCTTCATTGAACTGAATTCGATTTTTACTCCTGATTTAATTGTGGTTTTCTTACCGTTGTCTATGCACAGACAGGTAAGTTTATTACCCCAGACACAACCTGTATCAAGCGCAATAATATTCTTTTCGTTGCATTCTGCGTTCAATGCTGCCCAATGACCAAAGGTTAGAGTATAGGCATTATTTCGGTACATGAATGGTTTTCCGTACTTAAACCAAGGGTAAAGATGATCTTTTTCTGCTTCTTTTAAGGAGCAGTCTGAATGGCCGTAGTCCAGATTCATTTTCTTATCGCAAAGTCTCATTCTGGTGTAGGCGTTTACGATAAATCTCCAGTAGTTTAAATCACTGCTTTCCAGCTCTTTTGTGTAACATACCGGATGATCTGCATACATGTTTGCTAAAAACAGTTTTCTTGAGACAGGATCGCCTAATACTTTTGCAAATACATCTGAATGTTTCTGGGCTTCTTCAAGATCCCACATAGGATAAACACCGGCATGACTTACTGCGATTTTTTTGCTGTGATCAATAAAAAGCAGAGGTGTTGAATAATAGAAATTAAGGTAGTCATCAAGTCTGTCTGAGCCAAGTAAACCTTCAAGATTATCCTTCTTTCTCGCTTCGTGAAAACCGGCAGCAATAGCAAGAAAATTCAGATCGTGGTTGCCAAGGACACAATGAATTTTATCTGGAAATTTCTGTTTCAGATTAATGATAGTATCAAGAGTCTTTTCAGGTTGAGGGCCTCTGCCGATAAGATCTCCTGTCAGGAAAAGTTCATCTTTACCTGCATTAAAGTCAATTTTATGCAGAAGCTTTGAAAATTCATCATAGCAGCCGTGAAGGTCGCCAAACACATATGCAGACATTTTTTCCCCAAAGTACTCTGTTCTGATACGAAAACAGGATTTTCAACGAAATATTGGTATATTTTAGTCTCTATCGGTGAAAACGCAAACTTCTATTTTTATGCAAAAATAAGTAAAAAACACAGTAATTGGCTATTTTTCGCTGAAAAAATCAATGATTTTTGGGGGATTACTGGTTATTTCTCCATTTAAAAACATATCCACAATCTTGTCATTAAAGAGGTTATAGATAACTCTTAGTGTCTGAGGCGTCCAATCTTCAGATAAAAACAGTTTTCCGTTACCTTTCTGTTCATGACAGATTAGCTCTTTTCCACTGTCGTACAACTGAATGATTTTTATAAGATCACATGTAGCCTGAATAACCGCTTTATTGGCCACATCATGCATGGAATCTCCTGTATTCAGTTCTGGTAGACTCTGGTGCAGTATTTCTCCTCCATCGAGCTTTTGAGTTAATCGATGAATGGTAATGCCTGCCCAGTTTGGTCTTAGCATATAGAAAGGCCAGAAAAGGGTGGTGTTTCCCTTAAACCATGGAGATAGACCTCCATGGATGTTGAAATTATTGCCGTTGTGAAGAGTCAGAATCTTATCATCAAGCTTATGTACTCCGTAGGAAATCATAAGATCTGCTTTTAAGCTGTTTATAAAGTCATAGGTTTTATCTGAATTCAGCTCTTCGAGTTTAATCTCTAAAAATGGAATCTTTGTTTTAAAATCCTCAGCATCTATCTGACTGAAAAATTTCTTCTCGGATTCAGAGCGCTTATTGAAGTGTAGAATGAAGTTTTGCCTGTCCAGATCTGAGAGTGTGGACGGAGGAACCGGCTCGAAGTTCTCTCTAATCTCCATAACCATTCCTGCAAGAAGATTATGTTTTAGCAGTTCCTTTGCTACAAACAGATGTCTTGGATGAGAGCCGCATAGCAGTACAACTTTTTTCACAAATAAAATCCTTATCTTGTTACTTAATGATCTGAATAAGACCTTTTTCTTCAAGAATATCGGCAACTCCCTGAAGAGCTGAACAGCTACAACCAAGTCTGCGGGCAATATATGACAGCGGTTTGGTTCCGTCGCTATAATTGAGCAAAAACATGACTCTTCTGATAAAGGCCGGATTATTTATAATATCGTTCATACTTGAATCTTTTCTAGAGCCGTTTGTATTTACTCCAGGATATAAAGCATAATCTCCGAGTTTAATTTCTCCGTTTGGATAGTTGTTCTGGTAATACTTTTCCTTTTCATGAAGCAGTAACAGCCTTTCAAGCTTGTTGCATGAATCTACAAGCGATTCCATTCCCATAAGAGCTTTATTATCTAGAGATGTATGGTACTCAGGGTAGGAACCGTAAACCTTTCTTGCTATCTGAGATATTGGCAGATTCAGTCCGGTAGAGCAGTACTGTCTCTCATCTGATCCACAGGAAGGATCAAAGTGTTCAACTCTGATATGTCGTTTATCCTGAGGAGTATTATCTTCCCAGAAGTCTGAGTAGGTCCCATCATTGATCCTGTCTACAAGAAGATCAAAAGGAGAATCCTCTTTTCGTGATTTTTTAAGACGGAATGTATCCTGCAATCCTCCAAGACAGGTTAGAACAAGACCTGCAAAGGTATTGGCCTTTATGCTCTCATAATGATCAGAGATGTAGGCAATGGAACCAATTGTTTCTGGATTGATAAGAAATCTGTAGGAGAAACGACGCTGTTTCCAGCTTTTTATTCTCTGATAAAGCATCGCCTGAACAATCGGTCCACTCAGCTCATTGTTTGCCATTGAGGGGTGACACAGATACGCTGTGATAAGAATTTCCTTCTTTGATTCTCCTTCTAGCAGGCACTCTCCGTTGACCAGTCTGCCATCTGTAAACTCACTTTTAATGCAGGCATGATAGTTTTTATTTTTCATGGAGAGAAGCTGTTTCTGCGTCATGCAGAATCCCCAGTTATCTTTGTAATATGAGGTTGTATAAGGTACTGCATCTTCAAGATGAGGGGAAACAAAAATGTGTTTCTTTAATTCATCTAGAGGTATGACTTCATCAATTGGCTGAGAATAATTGACTACATACAGGTTGTTATCTTTAAAATCTATAATTCTGTTATTATCCAGATCTTCTATGAAAGCTTCATGAATAACCCATTCCTTTGGTATTTTCCAGTTTAGAACCTGCTTTCCTGTAGGGTAAGATAGAAGATTAAAAGGTATATATTCACAAAGAATTTCTAGAGATTTTCTATATCCCTCACCAAGAATACTTCTGTTTAGAGGAAACAACCTGTCAAAAAGGCTGTTTATCTCTTTGATACTGTACAGACTTTTTTTCATACTAAATTATAATTAATTGTTTTATAAGGAATTATAAAAATCGATAGACCTCTGTTTAATTATGGTTGATTTTAGCAGTAATGATTATTAAAGAATTTGTTTTCTGTTGTTTTTTAAATATTTTTTTTCTTAAATGGAAAAAAATAGATACCTTAGGAAGAATGACCGATTTTTTTTAAGTAAAATGTTTTTCTAAAAAAAGGAAAAGGACACAACAATGCCATTTATCAAAAAAAGTTTTATTACAGAAAAGCTGTTGCCTAATGTGGCTATTGAGAAGCTGATAAATAATTATGTTCAGTTAAAAAAAGCAGGTTCAAACTACACCTGCTGCTGTCCTTTTCACCATGAGAAAACACCTTCTTTCAGTGTGACACCCTCAAAACAGATGTTCTACTGCTTTGGTTGTAAAGAACATGGCAATGTCATTGATTTTGTAATGAAATACAAGAATCTTGGCTTTGTTGAAGCTGTAGAAGAGGTTGCTCAATTTGCGGGAATTGAGGTTGAATACGATAAGTCATCCTCTCATTCAAAAGACGAGTATGACCGGCTGAAAGAATACTACGAGCTGATGGACAGATGCGCCTCTCTGTTTTCATCCTGCCTGAAATCTGCAGAAGGACAAGTCGGCTACAATTATTTTAAAAACAAAAGAGGTCTTTCTGATGAAACTATTCAGAAATGCCGTCTGGGTTTTGCTCCTGCAAATCCAAGATTTCTTCAGGATGCAATCTGCAGAAATCCCGGGGATGAAAAGAAACTGATTGATCTCGGTTTACTGGTTCAGGGGCAGTACGGTGTTCATGCCATGTATCGAAACAGGGTTATGATCCCTATCTTTGATAAAAGAGGACGCATTATCTCCTTTGGTGGTAGAACCATGGGAGACGATAAGCCTAAGTACATGAACACCAAGGAAACTGCGATTTACAGAAAGCGACAGGAACTTTTCGGTCTATATGAAAGTCTTCTGGCTAATAACAACCGCCCTCAGCGCCTGGTTGTTGTAGAAGGCTACATGGACGTAATCTCAGTTCGTCAGGCTGGCTGTTCCTATGCTGTTGCGTCTTTGGGTACAGCAACAACACCAGAGCAGATTCAGACGATGTTCCGTTATACAGATAGAATTGTTTTCTGTTATGACGGTGATAGTGCCGGTAGAAATGCAGCATGGCATGCTCTGCAGATTATTACTCCAATCATGCAGGAAGGAAAGGAGATCAGTTTTGCTTTTCTACCTCCGGAGCATGATCCCGATTCACTCGTAAGAGAAAAGGGGCTGGACGCCTTTGTAAAGTTTCTTGATGAGGCAATGAGTTATCCGGAGTTTCTGGTTCTGCATAATTCACAGTCTTTTAACCTGCAGGATCCGAATGAATTATCAATTTTTATTAATAATTCTATAAAACTTATTGCTCAGATCCCTTTGTCTGCGGTGCAGATGGTGTGTATAAAACTTTTGTCAACACCATCGGGAATTTCAGAAAATCAGCTGTATGACATGCTTAAAGCCAATAAGGATTCTGTAAAAGAAAATAAGTCAGAGCAGAGAATAATCTCAGAATCCTTTAATAACGACAGAAAAGCAGAAGCAGGGGAAGTACTGAAAACTCCAATGAGAAAGCTAATGGCTTTTATTGTTCAGCAGCCGATTGTTGTTTCTTCGGTATATCATGAGTTTTCTCTAGATACTTTTGTTGCCCTGTGCAAGCGAATGAACGTAAACGGAAGCTCTCATCTTGAAGGTATTCTGCAACTGATTTCTGAAAATCCAGAAATCACTCCTGCAAACTTTATTGAACTTACCAGAGGAACGGAATACGAAAAAACAGTTCGTTTCTTAATGGATGCTCCTCTGAACCTTGTTACCACAACAGGAGCCGAGCTTCCTTTCAATGACAGAATTGATTATTTTGCGGTACTGCTGGGAGATGTTCTTTTAAAACCATTGAAAGAACGAGCTCAGATGCTGAAAATTCAGCTATCTCAGGGAAATCCGAATGCTCTTGAAGAATATGGGGTAATCCAGAGAATAATCAGAAATAATCAGAAATAGAAGCGTTAAACAAAGAAAAAAGCCTGCCATATCTTAACAATGGCAGGCTAATTCCTTGACTGATAAATATAAAATAGGTAAAATACTTCTTCGAAATATGGCCCATTAGCTCAGTTGGTCAGAGCAGACGACTCATAATCGTTTGGTCTCCCGTTCAAGTCGGGAATGGGCCACCACTCCATTAAATCTATTCAGATTTCTTTTTCTCTAATACAGTTGGACACTTACTCATACTGTCTTTTGTTGCAGTTACGTAATGACCGTTTTCTTCAACCATCACGGAACCGTTTGTACTTCCAGTTACAAGACGAACTTTCTTGCCGACCCCGTACATACAGGAGAATGGCATATCAACAATCATTGGGCCATTTTCTGTCTCAATTGTCATTCTTACACCGTCAGTTCTATCTGCCAGCATTGAATAACCTTTTCCTGCAAGTAAACCAGCTCCTGCTCCAACAAGTGTTCCTGTGGTATGACCGTTGAGCATATTACCGACGATCGCTCCTGCAACAGCTCCCATTACCGCATTGGTAGAGGAATCCTGCTGTTTGTTATTCATATCTACACGTTCAATATCTGTAATTGTTCCGTCATAAAAGGTATTTACAGAGCCCGCTTCAGTGGTTGGGTTAGTACAGCCGTTTATGGCTAGGACAGATGCTGCAATTACGACTGCTGGTAAAGAATATTTATAATTCATGATTTTTATGTCCTTGTAGTAAGTTCTCACCAAACGTTATTTTAGGAATATTATCTCATTTTTGCTAAAATCGTTTCTGTTAAAAATAAAAAAAATGTTCAGTATATGTCTAAGAAAAGTATAGTTTATAAGAATTATCAAAATCCTGTTAAAATCAAGATTTCTGAAGTTAACTCCTTCGGACAGGGCATTGCTTATTATGAAGATAGCGAAATTTATGTAGAAGGCGCCCTTGAAGGAGAGGTCCTTCTTGTTGAGATCGGAGAGCCTTTTGCAAATGGCTCTAAAAGAAGACCGGGAAGAATTTTATCCTTTATAAGCAAATCAAAGGACAGAGCTGAAAATTTCAATGAACTGGAGCATCCTTCCCTATATGCCTATGGTCACATGACTTATGAGGCAACATTGAGAAAAAAGAAACAGGATATTATTTCTGCGGTAAAGAAAGCAGGCTTATCTTCTGAGCTTGTGGAAGATGTTCATCCCTGTGATATATCTAAGCCATCAAGATATAAATCCATAAGACATTTTTCTCTTGAAAACGGCAGAATTATTAATGGATTCTTTAAGAGTCGTTCTCATGAAGTTATTGAAATAAGATCATCCAAATATGAACCTGCCTGGTTTTCCGAGTTTGCTTCCGCGTTATGTGCAAAGCTGACGGAACAGAACATCTCTGTGTATGATGAAGCATCCTGCAATGGAGAATTGAGAGCTCTTTATTTAAGAGATACTCTTGAGGGAAAATTATGCACTCTGATCCTGTCTTCAAAGGCTTCTGATGCATTAAAACTTTCTTATCTGAATACGGCCAGACAGTTTGGAATTGATTCCATATACATAAACGTTAATTCTGACAGGGGCAACCGAATTCTTGGTGATACCACTTATCTTGTGGACGGAAAGGAGACTGTAGAACTTCCTTTATGCGGATATAGATTTGCTGCTGGACCTCATACCTTTTTGCAGGTTAACTATCCGGTTGCATGTCAGTTGTATGAGGAAGCTGTTAGCTGGTGTGGAGAGGATAAAGAGTCAGTTGCTCTGGATTTATGCTGTGGCGTAGGTACTATGTCACTGTGTCTTAGTCCTTTCTTCAAAGAGGTGTACGGCCTGGAAATAGTGGAGGAATCAATTAGTGCTGCAAAGAACAACGCCCGCCTCAATGGAGTGGAGAACGTGTTCTTTGAGGTAGCTGATATTACTAAAGGCCTTACTGATCAGCTTAGAAAGAAAAATATTCGAGCAATTATCTGTGATCCTGCAAGAGCAGGAATTGGAGAGAAAGCCTGTCTTCAGTTATGCAGGCTGAAAGCCCCTTTGAAACTGGCTTACATTTTCTGCTCTCTGACAGCTCTGTCTCGAGATTTGATGACTTTGTATGCAAACGGCTTTAAGGTTAAAGCAGTAAAAAGCTTTGATATGTTTCCTTTCTCTTCGCATGTGGAGACTATTTGTCTTCTTGAGAAGATGTAATATTCTCAAAACTCAGTCCATTAAGAACGGAGTTAAAAACAAAAAGGCTACATTGTACCAGTTTGCAAAGAATCAACTCTTTCCAGAAGTAGAAGTTTTTCTTTTCGTTCAAGTCCTCCGGAGTATCCGGTAAGTTTACCTCCTGAGCCTATGATCCTATGGCATGGAATGATTATCGCTATAGGATTATGTCCGACAGCTCTTCCTACAGCCTGAGCGGACATGTGACGCTGTCCCTGTTCTGCTGCGAGCCTTTTGGCTATTTCGCCATAGGTTGTGGTTTGTCCGTATGGAATTTTTTGTAATTCATTCCATACTCTTTCCTGAAAGGCTGTACCTTTAAAAGTTATTTCCGGACTAAAGTTAGGACACCTTCCTGCAAAATAAATAGCAAGCCAGTTCTTTGCAAGCGTGAATACCGGCAACTCTTTCTCTGAGTGAGGACTATCCATTGTTCCTGCATAGTTGTTCTGATCAAAAAAACACAGTCCTGTCAGTTTTGTACCGTCACTAGAAAGTGTTATCTTTCCAAGAGGCGACTCATAGTAATTTACAAAGTCCATTTATCTCCAATTTTTTGTACTGATGATACTTTGATAAGACTATTATTTGCCTCTTCTCCATAAAAATACAGTCTTGTGAGCTATTTCTAGGCTTGTTTTTACCGAAAGTGATAAGGTTAAAGGGAAATAAAGCAAATTTAATCAGAAAAATTTCTCGACAGTTTTTTGAGGATGTGAAAAACATGTCTTACGGCTTACAGATTGCTTCTTTTATTATCATCTTCATTGTGGTAATGGAGTTTTATCGTTACAGAAGGTTGAAGCTGTACACTACAAAAATGTTTGAGGTTCTGATTTTCTTTTCAGCTTTAAGTATTCTGTTTAAATCTCTATGTCTGTTTTCATATTACCATCCGGAATACTTCACCATATTAAGTACCAAGATAGTTCACCAGCTTTTCTTTGTTACTGTAAATATCAATATCTGGCTGATTTATATGTATATTGATCTTAGAACCAGATCAATTAAAAACTATACAAATGCGCAGTTTGTACTGAGAACTCTTCCTCTGTGTGTATCTTTTCTTATGGTTATTTTTGGAGATATAGGTTACCATTCAGAGGGAGATGAAGCCTACTCTTATGGGATAATCTCTCAAAGCAGCTATCTGGCTTTTGCCTGTTATTTCCTGCTTATTGTTTTTATGCTTTTAAGGTCAGATCCTTCGAAGGAAAAACGTTTCTACTATGAATATGTTTTATTTCTTTTTATCTGGCTTGTAACAGCGACAGTTCAGTATTTCTTCCCTTTTATGCACCTGTCATCAGCTTCGTCATGTGTGGCAGTGCTGTGTTTCTATCTGATTTTTGAAAACCCTAAGGAGCATACGGATAAGGATATACCATCGGCTTTTTCAAGATATTCATTTGAATATACAATTCAGGAGTTTTTTAAACTCAGACGCCATTTCTGGGTGATTAATTTTTCTCTGCAGAATGTTGAGTCAATCAGAGCAACTTATGGTCAGAAAGTCTGCTTAGAATGCATAGAAAAGGCAATTATGACGATTCCTGAATTTAAAAGCCGCAATATTTTCAGAACCCTTGAATACAGTTTCGGTTTCATAATTAGCTCAAAAGAAGATCTTGAGCATCTTTATGGTAACTACAAATTATCAGATAGAACTCTGCTGCTGTCAGATTACATGGTAACACCTTCTTTTTCAGTCTGTTCTGTTGAATGTCCTAATATCGTGTCTGATTCAGAAGATCTGATGGATTTGCTTTCATTTTGTAGAAATGCAGATGAATATGGTAATAATCACTCCATTCAGGTAATTGACAAGGCAACTGCAGATCGGAGAGAGTATAGAGAGGAGATTGAAACTCTACTTCAGAAAGCCATTGATGAGGATGGTTTTGATGTGTATTTCCAGCCAATTATCAATTCTGTTTCTAGAAAATGCGTATATCTTGAGGCTTTGATAAGACTTAAGGCCGAATCATCTCAGGGGTATGTTTCTCCTGATGTATTTATTCCTATTGCCGAGAAAAAAGGTCTAATCTATCAGCTCGGTGACAGAGTAATAAACAAGGTCTGCAGTTTTATCAGAAAATACAATCTGGATAAGAAAAATATTATTCAAGGAATTGCTGTAAATCTGTCGGGAATACAGCTCTCAGAGCCATCATTACCTTATCGTCTGCATCAGGCTGTTAAGAACTATAATCTTTCTCCTAAGTTTATATTTTTTGAAGTCACAGAAACCGCTGCGGTTCATTCTGGAAAAATTGCTCAGTCTAATATATCTAAGTTAAGAAAATTAGGATATAAGCTGTCAATGGATGATTTTGGCACTGGATATTCTAATTTCTACAATATGGCCTCTATCAGTTATGATTTAATCAAGATTGATAAATCTCTGATCTGGCAGGCATTTGATGAAAAAAATAGAAAATCTATGACGGTTCTTCTGTCTATCATCAACCTGGTTCATTCGATAGGCTGCTCTATTGTGGCTGAAGGTGTTGAAACTGATGCACAGGCAAATTATTTTAAGGAATGCGGAATTGAGTTTCTACAGGGCTTTTATTTTTCAAGACCTTTACCGTCAGATTTGATTCTTGAGTATCTTGAGAAGAATTCAGAGATACACTGTCCGCTGGAATCTTTAAATATTATCAGTCATTAAAAGATATTTACTCGCCGAGCGGAATGAAAACCTCCCGCGTGTGGGGAGGTCTGTGTTGTTTGAAATTATGCTCCTAGTCCGTTGAACTCAAGTACAACTTCTCTAGAAAAGACTCTTTCGCAGTAGCGGCATTTCATCTGGATCTGATTTCCTTCTGTAGAAATCTTAAAACGAGCATTTGCATCTTTTTCCTCGTTGGTGATGCAGTTGCTGTTTGGACATTTGAAAACACCTACAGTTTCTGCTGGCAGTCTTAATTTGTATTTATCTACTACCTTGTAGTCCTCAATCTGATTGATGGTTGCATTTGGAGCTAGAACTGCAATCTGTTCTGTTTGTGCTGGAGAAAATACAACATCAGCAATCTTAATGATATCTTTCTTGCCGAGATCACCTGAGCGCAGGTTGAATCCAACAGTAAGCTGATTGCCTTTCCCCAGGAATTTAAACATACGAATGATATTGATTGCCTGTCCAGGGGCAATATGATCGATTACAGTTCCGTTAGCAATAGCCTCAACAAGGAGTTTTGATTTGTTGTTTTCTACATGAGCTTCTGACATCTTAAATCTCCTTGTTCAGAACTAGTGAAAGAATAGCTTCGCGGGCATATACACCGTTAGCTGCCTGTTTGAAGTAATATGCGTAAGGGGTATCATCTACAGAAGAAACAATTTCATCAATTCTTGGCAGAGGGTGAAGAATCTTCATGTTTTCCTTTGCATCTGCAAGTGTTTCTGGGGTAAGGATGTATTTTGATTTTAAGTGTTGATACTCTGTTTCATCGAATCTTTCTTTCTGAACACGAGTCATGTAAAGAATATCAATCTTTGGCATTACTTCTTCTAGACTGCTGTGTACTGAGAAAGTAATACCTCTCTTGGTCAGATCATCAAGAATGTACTGAGGCATTGCCAGTGATTCTGGAGAAACCAGATAAATTCTTGCATTGTATAAGGATAAGGCTTCTGCCAGAGAGTGTACTGTACGCCCATACTTCAGATCACCGACAAAGGCGATTGAAATATCCTCAAGTCTGCCCTGAGTTTCCATTATGGTAAACAGATCTAGCATGGTCTGAGATGGATGCTGGTTTGAACCGTCACCTGCGTTGATAACAGGCACAGGTGATATATCTGCAGCTAATCTTGCGGCACCTTCCTTGTTATGTCTTATTACAAGGGCATCTGTGTAGGAGGTGATGATTCTCATAGAGTCCATGAAGGTCTCGCCTTTCTTTCCTAATGAGGTGTTGGCCGCATCAGGGAATCCGATAACTCTTCCGCCTAGTCTCTGAATAGCAGTTTCAAATGAAAGACGGGTCCTGGTTGAGCCTTCAAAGAAAGTTACACCGATAAGTTTGTCTTTTAACAGATCAGTGCGTGGATTCTTCTTAAGCTCAAACGCAGTTTTAAGAATTAATTCGATATGGTCTTTAGAGAATTCAGATATAGAGATTATATCTTTTTGGAAAAGTGGATTTGTCATGTTTTGTCCCTTTACTGTTAGAAAACCAGCAAGAACTGGGACGCATTCGCTTTCAGGAGCGCTTGCGTTTACGCTGTTCCTGAAAGCTACATTATACTCTAGAAGACATTTTTTTTGTGAAGTTGCGGAAATTTAAATCTAGATGGTTACTAACCGCCTGAAAAATCGCTTTTTACTTAAGATGCATCTAAATTTAATTTGCACTAAAAATGTGCTGACAATACAATATGTATTTTAAACTATTCACCTTTTGTATTGTTTTTCTGAAGTATCTCCAGCTGAAGAATTCCCTCTCTGTAGATTTTTGAAAAATCTTTAAATTCTAGTAACGGATTTTCTTCACCAAAAATATTTCCAGACAGACAAGCCATCAGGAAAATACTGTACAGGGAGGAAAAGAAGTAATCTGTCATTTTCTGGCTTACATTCAGTCTGGCACAGTGTTGATTCCAAAGCTCTTTTGTTGGAAGAATTGATTCCTCGTTCATCATCTTGGCAATATACGGATGTTTTATTGCCAGGTTGAAAAGCATCTGATAACGATGGATAAAACGAGGTTCATCAAAGAACTTTTCAATACCTATAACAGCATTGTTGAACAGTTCTCCAACAGTTTTGCTTTCATACAGACTTGCGTGCTGAATGATTGGCATATGTGAGACAAAACTTTTGTGCAGAATTGCCTTAAGGATTTCATTTTTGTCCTTAAAATAAAGATAGATGGTTGATCTTGCCATCTTTCCTTCTTTTGCAATATCTGAAAAAGTTGTTTCCTCAAAACCATTTTCAAGAAAAAGCTTGTCGGCGCAGGCTAAGATCTCGTCGGCTCTTGATTCTTTTCTTCTTACTCTTTGTTTCTGTTCTGCCATATTCATCCTCGTTAGGGACAATATACTTAGTTTTTACATATTATACAATTAGTCATATTTAAAATATCTGCGTGTTTTAAATCCAATATTTCTAAGTCCTTACTAAGCGAGCTCCGATACTCTGTGACTCAGCAAGACAAACTTGTTTTATTAGGAGCTGTTTTGTATGAAATTAAGTAAAATCCTGACTGTTTCTGCTTTAGTATTTGGCTTATCATCTGCAAATGTATCTTATGCAGGAGATAGTTTTGGATTCTTCTACAGTAAGGACGGAAGCAATCTCTCTTATAGTAGTGGTTACCCATTCTATCCTAGACATCATCGTCCACATGAGCACATAGTGGAGCATCATCATTTTTATCATGAGCCACCTCGTCCTCATCATCACCATCATCACCATCCCCATCACCACCATCACCACTGGGATGACTAATGAAAAAAATATTATTTAAAATAAGGTTTGAAATTTAGTAAATATTTAGCTAAAAATCTGTAAAAACATATAGATAGAGTTGTTTGTAATTATGGATTCGTATTCTTTATGATATATGTGGTGTTTAATTTTATGAACAATTTTACAAATAACTCTTTACAAATACACTGGTTTTAAAGATAATACTACGGCAAAATCTACAGGGGCATAGTTCTAATGGTAGAACAGCGGTCTCCAAAACCGACGGTTGTGAGTTCGAGTCTTACTGCCCCTGCCATCCTTCATAATAATCATATTTTCCATAGAAAAACGAAGACAGTTAAAGAATACCTTTGTGTTCTAGGTCTTTTCTATTTGCTTGTCATTCCTTTATAATAAGTTTTATTTTGTAGCAGGTTCTTTTGCTCCTGGACTATTGCTGAACTCATCAACATAAAAAAAAATGATATTAAAAAACACTCAGATTATATGGAAACTTAAAGAGGGGACTGTATTAAAGTATGGTCCTCATCAGGATACTAATGAAGAGGTTAAAACTTCAGAAGTTGCAGTTAAGTCTGAGTGTGTCCAGGAAGTTCCTCACGAGATAAAATCAGAAATTACAGAGCAGAGTTCTTTATCTGAACTGAAAATTGATTCCGTTTTACCTTCGCTCGAAACATCGACTGTTTCTCAGGAATCACCTGTTTCAGATGGTAATGGTAAAGACGTACAGGTAAATACTCAGATAGGCCGCATTGAGCAGGCCTATCCTGAAAGTGTAAATGCTAATCTTGTCAATCTTGCTAATACAAGCCCTTTGGTCGATGGCGTTGTTTTGAACTCACCCAATACAGTTCAGCCTTTAGGAGCAAGATGGCAGTCTTTACCATACAGACTAAGAGCAAAAAGAGCAGATGTTTTTGTGGATATGCAGTCATCTGTAGATTATCTCAACTCTCTTGTGGATTTTCTTATCAGCAAAGGTTTGGATGTTAAAGAGTATAACGATGAAGTTCGTTATCTTCCATCTGACATTATTCTTGCTGATGCATCAAGACTTATCGATGCTGGTACAGTTCTTGTTTTACAGAGAGGAAAACGCTATATCTGGGAAGCTCTTTTAAAAGAGTTCGGAGCGCGACTGAATGGCAAATAATCCTTTTTACACAAGAATTCTGACCAGAGAGGATCTTTCTTTGGTCAAGAGTATGGAAAAAATCGAGTTTCGTACTCAGAAAAATGCTTGGAATGCCCAGTCGCTAATCGAGTGCTTTGATGACAGTTATTTAATCATTGGCCTGTTTAATTCACAGTCTTTAATCGGTTTTTCTGTCATTTACAACACAAAATTTACCACAGATCTTCTTACTATAGGGGTTGATCCTGATTTTCAGGGAAAGAAACTGGGAAGCCTTCTTTTAAGGGATACCCTTATGGTAGCTCTTAACAATCAGGTTCAGGAGTGTTTTCTTGAAGTAAGGGTAAGCAATATTGTTGCTCAGAATCTGTATAAGAAATTCGGTTTCAAGATCGTTGGAACCCGTCCCGCCTATTACAATCCTGTCGGAAATTCTCCTGCTGAAGATGCCTATACCATGCATCTGTGTGATATTAAAGAAAATGTTGATAAGACGCTCGCACTTTAACATTGTTCATGTTTATTTCTTCTGCTTATTTTGCTAAAAGTATTTAGTGATGTCCTATCTTTAGTGTTAAATAGATTATTCAGCCTGTTTTTTTATAATTTATAAAAAAACACGATAATACAAAACGTTATGCACTAAATGGAAGCAATTGATTTTTATAAAGAAATTAATTTAATAATTTTTAACTAATTGAAATTTAAGCCTTTAATGACTAGCGAGGGAGATTATTAGCGAATATAAAACAGTTTTGAAAAAAGCTACATTTTGTAGGAAGGGTATAGAACCTATAATACATAAGGAAGTAGGACTAATTGTCTTCTTTTAAAATACAATGTTGTCACGAAAGTGTCTTTAATCAAACAGGGAAATGCGATGCTTATAGGTATTCCTAAAGAAAGTTTAAGCGGTGAAACTCGAGTTGCTGCAACTCCTGACACTGTTGCAAAACTTAAAAAATTAGGCTTTGAAATTACTGTTCAAAGCGAAGCTGGTGCGCTTTCAAGTTTTGACGATGCTGCCTATGAACAGGCAGGTGCAAAGGTTGTCAATAAAAAGCAGGTATGGGGAGCTGATATTATTTTCAAGCTCAATGCTCCAACCGATGCTGAAATTGAACTGATGCATGAAGGTCAGACCTTAGTAAGCTTTATTCGTCCTGCCCAGAATAAGGAGCTTGTTGATAAGCTGAATGCTAAAAAGGTAACTGTTTTAGCAATGGACATGGTGCCACGTATTTCACGTGCTCAGTCTTTAGATGCTTTATCTTCAACTGCAAACATTTCTGGTTATCGTGCAGTTATTGAAGCCGCTCATGCCTTCGGCAGATTCTTTACCGGACAGGTTACTGCTGCTGGTAAGGTTCCTCCTGCAAAAGTGATGGTTATTGGTGCTGGTGTAGCAGGTCTTGCTGCAATCGGTACTGCTCACTCATTAGGCGCTATTGTTCGCGCATTTGATACTCGTCTTGAAGTTGCCGACCAGATTAAGTCTATGGGTGGCGAATTCCTAAAGCTCGATTTTAAGAATGAAGACGGTGGCTCAAGTGACGGTTACGCAAAGGTAATGTCTGATGAGTTTATCAAGGCTGAAATGGAATTATTCGCAAAGCAGTGTAAGGAAGTTGATATCATTATCACTACCGCTGCAATTCCTGGCAAACAGGCTCCTCGTCTAATCAGCAAGGAAATGATTGCCACAATGAAGCCTGGTTCTGTAATTGTTGATCTGGCTGCCGCAACCGGCGGTAACTGCGAAGGCACTGAAGCCGGCAAGGTAGTTACTACTCCAAACGGTGTCAAGATGATTGGTTACACCGATCTTGCTGCCCGTCTGCCTGCTCAGTCATCTCAGCTGTACTCAACCAACCTTGTAAATCTTGCAAAACTTCTATGTAAGAACAAGGACGGACTGATAGACGTAGATTTTGAAGATGTTGTTCTACGCAATATGACTGTTACCAAGGATGGAGAAGTTACCTTCCCACCTCCAAAGATCAGCGTTTCTGCTGCTCCTCAGGCTACAAAGGCCGCTGAGGCTCCTAAGGTAGAGCCAAAGAAACCAAACACCGCTCTGAAGATCGGTTGTCTGGTTGGCATGGTTGTGCTGTTTATGTTAATGGGCGCATACGCTCCATCAGAGTTCCTGCCTCACTTCACCGTATTCGTACTGGCTGTTGTGGTTGGTTACTACGTTGTATGGAATGTTTCTCATTCTCTACATACCCCTCTGATGTCTGTAACTAATGCTATTTCTGGTATTGTGGTTGTTGGTGCCATGGTTCAGATCAGTAACAGTTCAATTCTAATCGGCATATTTGCCTTCATTGGTGTGTTAATCGTATCCATCAATATTTTCGGTGGTTTCGCAGTAACACGTCGTATGCTGGCAATGTTCAGAAAACAGCAATAGTAGGTAAGGAGATAATTTAGTATGTTGTTAGGTTTAACTCATATGGCCTACATTCTTGCAGCGCTACTGTTCATTACAGCGCTTGCAGGTCTATCAAAGCAGGAAACTGCAAAAATGGGCTGTTTGTCTGGTATGGTTGGTATGACCATTGCTCTTATTGCAACTTTCACCACCGTAAGTCCATTTGGTTTTGCTGCAATTATCGTTGCAATGCTGATCGGTGCTGTTATCGGTCTGTATGTTGCTAAGAAAGTTCAGATGACTCAGATGCCAGAGCTGATCGCCTGTCTGCACAGTTTTGTAGGTTTAGCTGCTGTTCTTGTAGGCTTTAACAGCTTTATCAAGTTAGGTGCAGATCCTGCTACTGTTGCAAGCTGCGCAGTTCCTTTTGAAGGCTCAACACAGGAAGTTTTAGAGAAGGTTGCTCAGTGTAAGGAGCAGGCTGTATCAGCTTTAGCTCACCCACAGATGACACTGGCAATGTTCAATACTGAGCTTGTTGAAATCTTCCTGGGTATTTTCATCGGTGCTGTAACCTTTACCGGTTCCATCGTTGCTTATGGTAAGTTAAATGGTACTTATCAGCTGAGAATCTTTAAATCAGCTCCTTTAACCTTACCTTTTGGCAATGCTATGAACCTAGGTGCTCTGGTTGTATCATTCCTTCTGTTAATCTGGTTCGTAGCCGGAGCTGAAGTTTCTACTCTGTATGCTCCAGTTCTGCCTCTACTGGCAATGACCATCATTGCTCTAGTATTCGGTGTTCATCTGGTTGCTGCAATCGGTGGTGCTGATATGCCTGTTGTTATTTCAATGCTGAACTCATACTCAGGATGGGCTGCAGCTGCATCAGGCTTCATGCTGTCAAACGATCTTCTGATTGTTACCGGTGCTCTGGTAGGTTCTTCAGGTGCTATTCTGTCCTACATCATGTGTAAGGCAATGAATCGTTCATTCATCTCTGTTATTGCAGGAGGCTTCGGTAACGAAGTTGTTGTAAGTAAGGATGATGAGCAGATGGGCGAGTATCGTGAGCTTAAGGCTGCAGATGTTGCTGAGCTTTGCAAGAATTCAAGCTCTGTAATCATTGCTCCTGGTTATGGTATGGCTGTAGCTCAGGCTCAGAATGCAGTAGCATCTCTAACCGAGAAATTAAAGGCTCGCGGTGTTGATGTTCGCTTTGCAATTCACCCTGTAGCAGGTCGTCTGCCTGGTCATATGAACGTTCTGTTAGCAGAGGCAAAGGTTCCATATGATATCGTATTCGAGATGGATGAAATCAATGATGATTTCGAGAATACTGATACTGTACTGGTTATCGGTGCTAACGATACTGTAAATCCAGCAGCTGCTGAAGATCCAACCAGCCCAATCGCAGGTATGCCTGTTCTTGAGGTTTGGAAGGCTCGCAATGTAGTTGTATTTAAGCGTTCAATGAATCCTGGTTACGCCGGTGTTCAGAACCCGCTGTTCTTCAAGGAAAACTCAGCAATGTGCTTTGGTGATGCTAAGAAGACAGTTGAAGAGATTGTTGCTAACATTTAATTATTAACAAAATCTTTATAAAAAACCTCTAGTTATTAAAATTAGAGGTTTTTTTTTATTTTTTTTCTAAAGTTCACCTGCAGGAATTCCGATAACATGTGTAGAGGGGAAATTTAAACTAATTTTTAGGAGGAAAGTATGAGTATAGATGCAAGTGCACTTACCAGCATTCAGAATGCTATTTCCAGCTTTTCTTCTTCTGGAACTCAGAATACAGATTCTAAGAACTATGCTCAGATCTTAACTGAAGCCAGTGCTTCAGTAAGTACAGAGACTAGGTTTAAGAAAGCTTTTGAAGAGAAACTTAAGAAAGCTACTGGTTCTGAAGATGTTGAGATTAGCAAAGATGCAATTGAGGCTTTGAAGAAATTCAATGAGTCTGGTACTCAGGATGCAGAAAAAACTGATAAGAAAACATCAGATTTATCCTATACCTACGATTACATGACTTTGAAGAAGCAGCGCGAGCAGAATCAGGCAAAGATTGATCAGGAAATTGCTGACAGGTATAACCCAAAGACAGCAGTTCAGGATGAAAGCTCAACCCTGTCTGAGGATAGTGAATCTGCTCCTGTAGCAGCTGATGCAGCTTCATCAGCCTCTTCATCAATAAATACTCAGCCTAGAGCAGAAGTTCAGACTGCGTCAGATGATGATGGGCTAACAGATCCCCATGGAAGAAGACCTGAGCCTGTTCAGAACGAGTCAGTTTCTCAGAATGATACTAATGTAAGTGGAGCTGATGAAATGTCAGAGTCAGCTACCCTAAGTAATGTATAAAAATGTAATTGCGTGATAATTGACCTGAAATCTGCATCTGGAAACGTTCGGATGCAGATATCTGTTTGTGATTAAGGATGTTGAGAGTTCTCTTCATCCTTTTTTTGTGCATTGTCATCCTCAAGAATAACCCAGGTGCATGGGGTCTGTCCTGCCACAACCTTTCCTGAGGCGCTGATCACTCTGGCGATTGAGGCAGATGAATTAACCACAATCATTGAGGTAATGGTGGATTCTAGCTGTTCTGATACATGATTGATATCAATGTTGATAATTGGGGTTCCTGTCTCTACTCTGTCGCCAATACCAACATTAGAGCTCAACCCCTCTCCAGTAAAATTAGAGGTTCCGATTCCAAAAGTGACGTAAACTTCAATTCCGCTGTCGGTTCTGATTGCAAATGCATTGTTGGATGCAACCAGACGTGAGACTATACCTGAGCAAGGTGCAAGTATATGAGAATCATCTGGAATTATGGCAACTCCATCTCCAATCAGTTTTTCTGATATAACTAGATCTGGCACTTCACCAAGAGGAACAAGATTTCCTGAAACCGGAGCAAGCAGCTCTAAATCTGCTTCGTTTTTTGCTTCATCGATGGCATCGTCGTTTTTAGAAAAGAATGAAAAGAGTCCCATATATAATCCTATATGAATCAGATTGCTGCATTTGGCTGAAAATGTATTCTAACAAGATCTGCTTTCAATCTAAAGAGAGCCCATGCCTCTCCTAACAGGAGAAGGAATTCAGAATATCACTTAACTCTGAGCCTGTGTAACAGGTTATAATCTTATTGTATAGTTCAATGTCAAAGCAAGGCTGAATGTCATGCTCAAGATTCAGCCTTTCAACTACACCTTTAACTTTCTGAATATTATAAGTACCTGTTACAAGATAAGATACCCCCATTTTGTAAAAGAAAGGTAAAAGCTCAGTTCTTGAAGCGAATCTGCCAGCAACTCCAAGAGTAACACCCGCTTCGTGTGCAGCCTTTGCTGCCATGGCAATCATTTTTGCTAAAACAGGGGTAAAGGCTGAATCTGCAGGGCATGGCGCAGAGGCATATTCTGCAAGAGAGCTTGTTCCCAAAAGCATCATTGCACTGTTTGTTGCAAAGGCTGGTGCTAGCAATACAGCCGCAGGTGTTTCCACCATGAAAGAGATTAACATTTTTCCGTGATGGATTTTTTGAGCCTCAAGTTCAGCCTGACAGTCATTTGCCAGTTTAAATAGATAGTCCTTTTCGCTGATTTTTGTGATTAGAGGAAAAACAATAGTAATCTCCTGTCCAACAGAAGCTCTTAGCATGGCTCTGATTTCTTTTTTTAAAAGAGCAGTCCCTACGCAAGCTCCATAACCCTTTAAAGGACCTTCGTCATCTGTAATTACAGTGAATAAAGGTTTTTTATCATCGGCAAAATCAAAGGTTCTTGAGGTTAGAGGGGCATTCTTTTTTACTTTTGAAAAAATCAGATTGAATCGCTGTGTCATCTCCTCTTCGGTTGGTTCTGTCATGGAGCTTAGGAATAGAAATTCTGAGCGCAGAAGCCCAAGTCCGTGTGCGGTTATTTTTTCCACATCATCATTCTGGCTTATTGCGCCAACTGCGGCTCCAAGTGTTATATTCAGAAGGGATTCGTCATTAATCTGAAACAGCTGGGATTCCTGTCTTCGCAGGATTCCCTGAGTCATATCCTCTGGAGGCTCAACGATTACAACAGCAGCGTTGCTGTCTACAATCACGTATGTTCCTGATTTGATGTTGGTTGCATCAAAAACACCAAAAACAGCAGGAATATTCAGCTCTCTGAGAACTACTCCAAGATGACTGGAGTCTCTTCCTTCCTCCAAAACCACTCCCTTTACAAATTTAGTATCCAGTGAAAGTAGCTGAGCAGGGGAAATTGTTTTTGCAATAAGAACCACATCCTCTTTTAATTCTGGGAGTTCAATTTCATCAGCTTTGGAATGTTCAAGAGTATGAATAAATTCATTCAGCAGAGACTGTATTTCTGATTTATCTGTTTTCAGATCATTTTCTTTTTTAAAAAAGTTATCCAGATTCTCGAACAGAACTGTTCTTGCTGCCATGCTAGCAGAGCAGCCTCTTTTGATAAGTTCAAGTATTTCAAGTTTATTGTCCGAAGATGTTATAAAGCCAGCAGTTGCGCCGATAAGATCTCTTACTGAGTCTTTTGCCGGATTTACAATTTGAAGCAGTTTCTGTGAAAAACGGGATGATTTTTTATTAAAACGATCAATCTCGGTTTCAACGTCATAAGCAAAAATTTCTTCAGTCGAGTTTGTATTTTTTGTTTTGGATATGGTCAGGGAGGGAGCTGCTCCAACTCCTGCTCCGGCAGATACTCCTGATAGTGTATACATATCTACTCCTGGTTGTTATGACGTATGTTCTGGAGGATGTTTTTTTGTATTTCCAGATAATATCTTGTTCCTGCACATACAGCTGCAGGAGGTATCAGAATATTGAGAACAGGTACTGAAAGCGACAGCGCAATCACGGTGCCAAAGCTTAGGGTTGCAACTGGATTTTTTTTCAGGTCTCGCTGCATGGAATTAAAAGGGATCTTATGGTTGTCATAAGCATAGTCACAGTACTGCAGACAGCCCATCCAAGCGGTGAGTGCAAACCAGAGCACTGGCGCTATAAGATTTAAGGCAGGAATAAATGAGATTATCAGACATGCCAGCGCCAGTGGCAGGAAAAACATCTGTTTTTTGAGCTCTCTTAAAAGGATTCTTGGTATGTCCTTAATAAGCTGAGGTATAGTCATATCCTCACCATGACTCTGATTGAGAATCATTTCAACTTTATCTGCAAGCAGACCGTAGAAAGGAGACGCAATTATGGTAGCAAGAGTGGAGAAAATATAGCAGCTGACAAAAATAATGGTAATGCTTAAGATTGCTGAAATAATGTATGCCAGAAAGTTAAGATAGGAAGGAATATCCTCGAAAATATTAAAGACAAGAGTCTTTAGATTTGAAAAAAGATAATAGCCAAGAGATGACAACAGAATTAAATTTACCAGCACAGGCAGAATAATGTAAAGACGACATTCTTTGGATAGTGCTAATCTGATCCCGTTTTTAAGATAGCTTACAGCATCCATTATTCCAAGTTTTACCTGACTAGTTCCTTGCATAATTCCTCTTTGTGAATTTTTTTATTTCATGAAAAAAAGGCTGATTCTAAAAAAAACTAAGCACTTACTATGATCGTTCTGTTTAAATACTATCATTTCGTAAAACGTTTTAATCGAAATTTCCTCTCAATTTCACTTTTATTTTTTTTAAGCTATCTCTTTCAAAAGACTTAAAGTCATATATGGGGTAAAATAATCGGGATATATAAGAGATAAAATTTAGGAGTTCCAATGACTTTCAACGATTCAAGTTCAATTATTCTGATTGTAGGGGCGGTTGCGATTTTAGCCTTCGTTGTTCATGGTCTGTGGTTCTCCGGTCGTAGCATTAACCGTAAACTAGTAAAAACCTCAAAAGAAGATCAGGAGATTGCAAATTCATCGGCTGTCGGAAAGGTAAGAATAGTTATGCCTCAGACTGACGTTTCTTCTTCTGATGTTGTTCCTCAGAAGGTTGAGACTTTTGTTAACAAGACTGACACCAAGAAAATTCCTCAGGACGGCAGTTCTGAGAAAAAAAATCCAGTGCCTCAGATCAGCAATACCTATGAGTTAAATCTGTATGCAGCTGACGGTCGTGTATATAAAGGACTTGATCTGGAAGAATTATTCGGTAATTACGGTTTTATAAGAGGAGAGAAGGATATTTACTGCGTATATGAGAATCCTTCATTAAAAGATCACGTTGTATTTAGAATCTGCTCCCTAGAGGAACCATATTCCTTCCCTAAGGATATGTCTGATTTTTCTACCCGATCTCTTGCTATCTATATGCATCTGCCAAACAAAGGTAAATGCTTTATCTACTTCAAGGCTATGAGAATTGCTGCTAACTGCCTTATCGAACACCTTGGAGGTGTTCTTTATGACAATGATAATGTCGAAATGACAGAGGAAAAGCTTGATTCCATTGAGCGTACTCTAAAAGCTTATGATAAGTCAGAGGATTAGTTAATGGAATATTCAGATATTAAAACTCATTACAGAGCCTTAGTTAGTGATTTAAACCGGTATTCTGTAGCCTACTATGTTAACGATGAGCCTCTGGTTCCAGATGCTGAGTATGACAGGCTATATCGGGAACTTGAATTACTAGAGCAGAATAATCCTGAGCTTATAGCAGATGACTCTCCTACTCAGAGGGTAGGCGGTCAGGCTTTAACTTCATTTAATCCTGTAACTCACAGAGTTCCCCTAATGTCTATGGGGGATATCTTTGATGATAATGAGCTATCCGATTTTAACCAGCGTATGATTCAGTCCACAGGCATTGCTTCTGTAGATTACTGCGCAGAACCTAAGCTTGACGGTTTGGCTATATCTCTTGTTTACAGAGACGGTATCCTTGTTCAGGCTGCAACTCGAGGCGATGGTCGTGTCGGTGAGGATGTCACCGCAAATGCAAGAACTATTAAGGCTATTCCTCTAAGACTACACGGAGAGAATATCCCATCCTATCTTGATGTCCGTGGAGAGGTGATAATGCCTCGAGATGGTTTTAACAGATGGAATGAGATGGCTCTTGAGACAGGAGGCAAAGTTTTTGCCAACCCACGTAATGCCGCAGCAGGTTCATTAAGACAGCTTGACTCAAAGATTACTGCCAAAAGACCTTTAACTTTTTATGCCTATTACGTTGGAGAGTGTGAAGGCTATCAATTACCCAATGATCAGTATCACAGGCTCTTGGAATTAAAGAAATTTGGTATTCCGGTTAATCCAAATATCAGATGTGTGAATGGAATTGAAGGTTTAAGAGATTTTTATAACGACATTCTCTCTCGAAGAGATTCCTTAAATTACGACATCGACGGAGTGGTGTTGAAGGTTAATTCATTAACCGTTCAGGAGGCGCTTGGTTTTACCGCCAAGGTACCTCGCTGGGCGGTTGCATACAAATTCCCTCCAGAGGAAATGATGACCAAACTTCTGGATGTTGAATTTCAGGTAGGAAGAACCGGTGCTATTACTCCTGTTGCCAAGCTTGAACCTGTATATGTTGGAGGCGCAACCGTATCAAGTGCTACTCTTCATAATGCAGATGAAATTTCTAGACTGGGCATAAAAATTGGTGATTATGTAATTGTTCGTCGTGCTGGAGATGTTATACCTCAGGTTTCTGGAGCTGTTAAAGAAAAAAGAGACGGTTCTGAACGAGAGATTGTTTTTCCTAGGTTCTGTCCTGAATGCGGAAGTCTAATTGAAAAAATCGAAGGTGAATCTGTTGCCAGATGTTCTGGTGGCCTTTTCTGCTCTGCACAGCTTAGAGAATCTATTCTGCATTTTGTTTCAAGAGATGCGATGGATATTGAGGGCTTTGGAGACCGTATTGTTGAGGAACTTGTTTCATCAAAAACACTTACCTCAGTTGCTGATATATATATGCTCTCTGAAGATGCCCTTGCAAACACAGTCCTTGAGGCAGAATCAGAAGAAAAGAAACAGCGTCTTTTAGGGCACGTTATTGCAAGAAAGCTTCTTAAGGCAATAGAGAATTCTAAAAAAGTTCCTTTTAACAGATTTATCTATGCACTAGGAATAAGAGAAGTCGGAGTTTCAACTGCAAGAACACTGGCTTCTAATTTTGAGAACATTGATTCGCTGATCAATGCCTCATACGAGAAGCTTCTGACATTGCCAGATATTGGTCCTGTAGTCGCAAAACACATAGTTGATTTCTTCTCTGAAAAACATAATCTGTCGATTATAAGTCAGCTAGTCACCCAGGGAGATCTGTTTAGTGCTGGAATAGAGATTATTCCTCTTCCTCAGCAGGCAGAAATTGATGTATCTTCGCTTCCTTTTAACGGTCAGACCTTTGTTATCACAGGCACTCTGGAGTCGATGGACAGAAATACCGCAAAAGCCAGACTGTTAGCTTTGGGAGGAAAAGTCTCGGGATCTGTGTCTAAAAAGACCAGTGCTGTTATATGCGGTGCAGATCCTGGCTCAAAACTCGTAAAGGCTAATGAACTTGGCATTAAGGTGATTTATGAGGAAGAGTTTTTAGAAATGCTTATGCAGCATGAAGCTTAAGTCTAGTTAAAGATACAAAAAAGGCTAACTACTAATCGTTAGCCTTTATTTTTTAGTTTTTAATCTTTAAAGGAATATCTTCTGGATATTTCTCTGCAGATTTACCGTAGATTGCCTTCTCAAATGTATCTGCGTGCTCAATTGGAACTAACAGCCCTCGAGTTGGGTCGATCTTATCGGAGGTATACCCGGAATTCAGTTTTTTCAGAACATCCAGTGATGCTCCGGATAGTCTGGCAGCTTCATGTAGGGAGCTAACCTTTCCTGCAACCTCAACTTTTCTGAAAGCTGTTCTGTTCTTAATATTTGGCAGGGTTACACCGTAAGCCTGTGGATTTTTCAGAATATCTGAGTAAGCCTTGAATCTTGTCAGGTAGGTACGGGCAGTTCTGGAAATGACGATGTCATTTGCAGTAGGATTTTCGATACCCTTTTTCTGGGCGTTTCCTATAGCTCTTTTTACACCGTACTCACCCTGATTGTAAGCAACTACAACCAGCTGCCAGTCTCCAAGATCATGATACAGTCTGTTCAGGTACTTTACTCCAGCATCAGTTGAAGCGAAAAAATCATAGATTCCGTCGTAACCGCGAGATCTTTTTAGTCCCAGAGAGTATCCGGTTGATCTTACGTACTGCCATGCTCCGTGTGCACCCTTATTGTGTACATGAGGATTTAGTCCGCTCTCAACTAAAGGAATAGCGGCCATTTCCAGAGGAATATTGGCTTCTTTTAACTTGGTTAAAAGATAATGTACGTAGAAATTATTCTTTTGTAAATTTGAAGTTACTGATTTGGCATGACTTCTAGCCAGTGATCGTTCCTGAGCATTTAACTTAAGATTTAAAGTGAAACGGGATTTATCGGCAAGGTCTGATTCCCATACAGACTTCTGCTCTTGTAGTTTCTTTAATTCAAGTTCGCTTTGCTCATCTTTATTTTCTTGAGCATTGGCATTCATGTTTGAAGAACATGCATTTAATGAAACAAATGCAGCTACAACGATACCAAAGCACAAATATAATGTTTTTCTAATCATCCTTCCTAACTTGATCCAGAGGACCGGTTGTTAATATTGATAATTAGGAGCAAAAACCTTCATCAAGGATTTTGTTATCTCCTGCGGCAGCACCTCGAGCAAGTTCATCGCAACGTTCATTTTCTGCATGTCCGGCATGTCCTTTCACCCATTTAAAAGTTATTGAGTGTCTTGAACATTCCTTATCAAGCAGTTGCCAAAGATCCTTGTTCTTTACAGGTGCCTTTGTACTGGAAATCCAATTATTTCTTTTCCAGCCTGCAAGCCATGAAGTCATTCCGTTTTTTACGTATTGACTATCTGTTGTTATTATTACTTTGCATGGCTCTTTAAGAGATGAAAGCCCTTTTATTACGGCCATTAGTTCCATTCGATTATTAGTCGTCTGAATAAAGCCTTGGGCGAGTTCTCTTACATGTTCTTTGTATTTAAGAATAACTCCATAACCGCCTGGTCCTGGGTTACCTAAACAAGAACCGTCAGTGAAGATTAATACCTCTTTCATAAGTCTCATTATTGTTTATTAAAGAAGGTAAACCTTCCCTTTGATGGATACTGTTTAATAGCAATATCTCATTAAATTCACACTTTTATTATATCATAAAAAACGATAAATAAATAATCGTTAAAAATCAATATGATAATATGTAAAAATGCAATTTTAGAATAAAAATAATACCTGTTTTAGATAATTTTTTATTCATTTTGGCTGAAAACCAAAAAAGAAGCTATTTAAAATAAGTAGCTCCGCAAATGTATAGTACCTTATTAGAATTAGCTAATACTTAGATTGGAATTTTTTTGGACTTTGTCACAAAAACGGCAATAAATTAAGCTTTTTTTACGCGCATTTTGTTAGTTATGTCTAACTAATAGGAATATTCTTATTTAACTCTTTTGCTGCATATACTCTATTATCTTTTAAAGATAAGAAACTGTAATTTCTCCGATAAAATTTTTTAAAGTTTAATTAAAGTGAATTTTGTTATGGTTGACAATGCAAAGGAAAATAGAATAGCCATTATCTTTAAAACAATTTTTGCTAAAATGGAGCGATAGTAAATGGAGAGCTTATTTTGAAAAGACAAGTTGCACTTGATACAGAAACAACAGGAAAATCTGATGATGGAACTCCAGGAGAACACCGAATTATTGAAGTCGGCTGCGTTGAAATTATCGATCGAAAGGTTACAGGAAGAACTCTTCAGTTGTATGTAAATCCAGAGAGACCTGTTGATCAGGAAGCATTCAAGGTGCACGGTATTTCAAATGAATTCCTCAAAGACAAGCCAAAATTCGAAGAAGTCGCTCATGAACTTATAGATTTTATCAGAGGTTCCGAGCTACTGATTCATAATGCCAAGTTCGACGTTGGTTTTATGGATCAGGAATGGCTCAGAATGGGGCTGAATGAAAAGACAAGTGATATGGCTCATGTGGTGGATACTGTTTCTCTAGCTATGAAACTTTGTCCCGGACATCAGGTTAACCTTGATAATCTGTGTAAACTTTACGATGTAGACAGATCCTCTCGTACTCTACACGGAGCATTACTTGATGCTCAGATTCTGGCTGAAGTCTATCTTGCTATGACTGGCGGACAGGAATCTCTAAATTTTTCTGAAGAGAAAGTTGTTTTTAATGAGAAATGGGTAAGACCAGAGGGGATTAAAATTCCTGTTATGCCATTAAGTGAAGAGTGCCATGTTGTTCATATGGAGAAGATGTTGAGTCTGGCTCAGTCTCATATGATCAGAAAGGGGGATGAGGGGCAGCCTTCTATTGCCGGAAGTGACTGGTCAGATGAATTTGATATGGAATTGCTTGTTAAAGGAGAGGATGAAAAAAAAGGCGATTTCAAAAAGAGATTATCCGAACAGAAAAATATGATGCTTGAGAAGATTTTTACTCCTCAGCAGCGAGAAGTTTTAGCCGAAGCTAAAAAGAAAGATAATGAAGCTCAGGAAGCGTGGCTTGACAGAGTTTTAGGACGAAAGAAATAGGAGATGTAATGCTATCTTTTGATGTACTTGATGATTTACGCGAAGAACAGAAAGTCCTTAACGATTTTATAGAGCAGAAAGATACAAGAGAGGTCATCGAAAAGGCTATTTATATGATGACCGATTCTATTAAGAATAGAGGAAAAATCATATCTGCTGGTAATGGTGGCAGTATGTGTGATGCAATGCATTTTGCTGAGGAATTGACTGGAAGATATCGTAATGATCGTCCTGCATATCCTGCAATTGCAATCTGTGACCCAAGTCATATATCCTGCGTAGGCAATGATTATGGCTATGATTATATCTTTTCAAGATTCCTTGAGGGCATGGGGTTTAAGGGGGATGTTTTCCTTGGTATCTCAACCTCCGGTAATTCAAAGAATATTATTGAAGCCTGCAGAGTCTGCAAAGAAAAGGGGCTTAAATCAGTTGTCCTTCTAGGTAAAGATGGCGGAAAGCTAAAAGATCTCTGTGATCTTCCGATTATTGTTCCTCATTTTGGATATGCAGACAGAATCCAGGAAGTTCATACCATGATTATTCACATTATGATCCGTGGTATAGAAGAGGTTCTTTCAAAGTAAAAAAATACCGTTATTTTTTAAATAACGGTATTAAAGTCTTTAAAACCGGTTCTTTTGAACGTTATTCTATTTTCATTTTCTCATAATCATCAGTTTCTGCTTTATTTGCCTGCAGGTAGTATAGCTGAGTTTCAAGTTTTTTCATGGCTGCTTCTCTAGTGCAGTTTTTGCTGCTAGGTGAAGCACTGACAAGTAAATTCTCCATCTGAGTAAAATCGTAGGATACAGGTTTTTCTACTGTACTTATATCACAGGCATGTGTTTTATCGTACGAAACTGCAACACTGCTGTTAAAGGCAAATGGAAAATTACATTTTTCATCTGAAAGCAAATCACAGCCAAAAGAATGGAATTCTTTATCAGATAAAGCATGAGAGGCTATAGTGGTGATTATATCCTTCTGTGAACCTAAACGCTCTTTATCAAAGTTTACATCAGTATTCTGAACAAACTTCTCTGGCATATACAGATAGAAAGGAACTTCGTGTCCAAATACCAGCTCTGTTGGATGATCTGTATAACCGATTCCTCTCATATTGTGATCACCTGTTGCGGCAATGAAAGTATTATCCTTCATCTTTTCATCTGATTTAACTCTGTCGATAAATCTACCTAGCTGGTCGTTTGCATATCTAAAGGTTGCAAATATGGTTTCAGTGTCCTCATATGGGAATCGAGCCAGAATTTCTTTTGGCAGAGGTACCTTTTGAATCTCCACATCAGAAGGTAACCTGAAAGGAGGATGGTTTGTAATTGAAAGTGTCATGATAAAGCGTGGTTTATCAGATTTCTCTGACAGGATTTTATATGTCTCCTTAAACAGATACTCGTCATCTATACCCCAGGCTCCAGAGGTTGCATTAGGAAAATCTCTTAAAACCTGTGTTCTTTCGATCACTCTGCTGAACTTAAGTTGTCTTAGGAAATTGTCGTAGTTTCTCCATGATGCTGTTGACGCTGTAATGAAAATGGTTTCATATCCGGCATCATTAAAGAGTTTTGCTATATTGCAGATGTAATCCTTTCCCGAATAGATTGAAGTTGAAAGATTTAAATCAGGAGAGGATACCAGCATTCTGGTCATACTGTCTGAGGTTCCATCTCCCTCTGAAACAAAGTTTCTGAATACAAAATCACTCTTGAAATGTTTACGGAGTTCTCCCATAAGATCTCTTTCTTTTTCATCATCGAAAGTCATCATGTGGGTACTCATACTTTCCATTACATTGAAAACAATGTCAGGACGATTCTTCTCAAGAAACTCGTTTTTAGCGGTGTGTTTCTTCAGAGGGGTAAATAATGATGAAACTGTATTTCCTTCAATATCGATGCCTAATTCCTTATAGGTATTTAGTATTTCTGAAGGTCTGACTGTTGGTATTTTTGTAGATAGTTTTTCCCATTTATATGCCCAATAAAAGGCCAGAGGACCATTTGGAAGACAGTAGTTAATACCAGGTTTATCGGTTACCTGGGCATTCAACTGTCTTAAAGGGAATGTTCCGAATGAGCCTCGAATAAATCCAAAAAATACCAGTGTAAGAACAATAATTCCTAAAACAGTCTTTTTTCTGCTGTCAGGAACGTAAACTTTGCCTTCAAGCTTTCTGAATATAGCGGTTGCAACATATTTGTATATAAAAAATGAAATCAGAAGTCCTACTGCTCCAAAACCTACAGGGTAATCATTGATTACGGTTTTGATTACAGCCATAGGATCTTCTTTGGAGATGGCAAAAATAAAGGTATCTATAGATTTGTCATAGGTCTTGAAATAAAAGTAGTTAATAATACTGAATACAAGAGCAACATAGAAAATTAATGTGTTGTAGTATTTTATAAAGCCTTTGAAAAAAACAAATGATTTGTTAACAAAGGTTGTAAATGCAATCAGTAAAGGAAGAGCATATGCAATAGTTGTTACTTTCAGGTCGAATCTTAATGATAATACCCAGAAATTAAACTGCTCTGCTAAGGAAAGCTGAAAATACTGCTCTTTTACGAAACTGAATACTAAAATAAATCTGGCGGTCAGTAAGACTGTAAGACATATAAGCATGCCGCCGAATATTCTGGAAAGAAAAAATCGCATATTTTCCTGAGCGCGATTACATATTATTTGCGAAAACACCATAATTTTCCTTTGATTCTTCTACTTGTATTTTCCATTAAACGCAAAATTATACACTGAAAGTGCAGTTTTTTCTTAGTGAAAAATTTTTATCATTTTAAATCATAGTGAAATGTTGGGCTTTTTATAAACATATGCGTTTTTGTTCGGTCTTTTTTTTGAGTGAAACTGTATTGCTTAGATAAAACTGCACTCGGATCATTAAAAATGGTTTAATATTGTGTAATTATAATTGAATTTTTTATATGCTATTTTTAGGTACAATTCAGCTTTGACAGGAATTATTTCTCCTGTCTTCAATCAAATACAAAATATAATAATAAGGTTAATATTCTCTAGATATAAAATATCTGGAAGATAACGAGAAGAGCAAATGCCTCCACTGAAGAAAGAATTAAAAGAAAATACCAAGCATGGATCAAATGTCTTTCCTCTGGCAAGTTATTTCTGTAGAGGAAAGAAATTCAATATAAATATTGGCATGCACTGGCATCCTGAGGTAGAAATAAACCGTTTTGAGAAGGGAACTTTCATCTTTAATTACGCTATGAAAGAGTACAAGATTGAAGGTCCCTGTATTGCAATCTCTCCTGGTAATGTTCTTCATAATCTTGTGATAAAAAGAGGCTCAGATCAGTCTTCCCTGGTATTTAATCCTTCAATTATTGAATTTAACTATTTTGACGAGGTGGAAGCTCAGCTGCTTAAGTTCCTAACTGAAGGAGGTAAACAGATGCCTCCACTGATAACTAAGGAAATGGAATGCTTTGAGCGCGCTGACAGTCTGCTTCGTTTTATTATTGATAATGCCTCTTCTCAGAGTGGATCAATGCGTTTGAGAATCAAAGCTCATCTGGTGGAATTACTAGCAATTATGTATGAAAATGGACTGTTTTTAACGGATTCTCTGTCAAAAACAGAAGATTTTGAGCATAAACAGCAAAAAATTAAAGACCTACTAACTTTTATCAACGATCATTATTCAGAAAAAATATCAATGAATGATGCTGCAAATTATTTAAAAGTCTCAAGACAGTATTTTTGTCGTTATTTTAAAAAGAGTACAGGCATGAGCTTTGTGGATTTTATTAACGATTTAAGATTGAGAAGAGCCTGTCAGGAGATCGTACTTACATCTAAATCTATAACAGATATAGCTCTTGATCACGGCTTTGATAATATCGGATATTTCTTTAAACTGTTCAAAATTAAATTTGGACAGACTCCTCTTGCCTACAGAAAGTCCAGATCGTTAGGCAATTATGGAAGGCTTGGTGCAGACGATTATTCTATTTATTAGTTTTTTTACTTTTTTACGATTTTTGCTGCAAAAATGATGTTTTTTTTATTTTTTGCAGCAAAATTTTATGTTTTGTTCAATTTTTATTTTGTTTTTAAATCTGAACTGCTGCTATTAAGCTGTTCTGCATTTCTGTTAAATAACCCCTGTTTAAGCTGATCAATAAATTCCTGCTGTTCAAGTGTCTTAACATGCACATCCATCTGATTGAATGGAATCTCAATACCTGCGTTGGCAAATGAATTTAATGTCTCCTGAGACAGGTAATCTATAGCTAGTTTTCTGTCACCAATCTTAGTTACATAGATATCACATGCAAGGGTTACTTCACTTGAAGCCAGGGCCTTTACATAGATGAGAGAGGCCTGATCCTTGGCTATGTAACGGCATCTGTTAATGATGTTTCTCAGAATTCCTTTTGCCTTTTCAATATTTGTCCCATAGGCTACGCCTACATTAAACTCCATTTTTGTTATAGAACTTGTCAGTGACCAGTTTGTAAGGGCAGATGTGATGAATTCTCTGTTTGGTATCATTACTTCCTTGTTTTCAAAGGACATTACTGTTGTTGAACGTATACGAATCTTGCTTACTGTTCCTGAAAGTCCGTTTAGGGTGATTATATCGCCAACACGAAGCTGTCTTTCAAACAAAAGAATTATACCGGAGACGAAGTTAGCGAATATTTCCTGCAGACCAAAACCAAGACCAACAGACAAGGCAGCTACAAGCCACTGCAGGTTCTCCCATTTGATTCCAAGCGCACCTGCCGCAGATATAAGTCCGAGTCCAATAATAATGTATGATGAAATAACCTTTACTGAATAACTAGTACTCTTGAATCTTTCATCCTTTCTTATAAGAATAATTTTCTCAAACAGAACAGGCAGAGTTCTGTTGAGGAAACTTGTTATTAAAATCAGGAAGATAGCAAACAGAATGTTTGCAATTGATAGATAATCTGTTACTACCGGAGCTCCGTTTACAATTGCTGTCTTGCTCCAGATATGAACTGTATCCAGATAACGAAGTACAGAAGACAGGTCACTCCATTGTATATACAGCAGAATTGCTGTTATAACTAGCAGAATTATTCTTGCTATTTTATATATGCGGGCGCATAGAGCAGGAGCATTCAGATTCATTACTGAAACAAGACTTATCAGCATGTTGCCTTTCTGTTCTGTACCACCTGAATCCTGGTCCTGTTTTCTTTCATAGATTTTCTCGTAGATCTTAACTGTTAGAACATATATCATTCGATGTACAGTCTGACTTACTAGAAAATATGACAACACAATGTAGAAAGTAAACGCGATTCTGTTGGTCAGTTTTACAACTGTATACAGATATCCTGATGAAACAGATACAGCTGCAATAGAAGTAATCAGGATACCGATTAAACATGATGTAATGTAACCCGCAGAGGTGTAATTCAGATCTCTAAGATTGTTTATCAGCAGTCTGAACGAAATTATAAACAGACCAATGCAGGAGAGAAGAACTACAGAAAACGAGGTTAAATCAGAATAAATTGTTACTGCGTCGGTTTCTGCGACATTTGCAAAGATCAGAAGTGGCAGAGCAAAGGTCCATACTCCGCTCAGAATGTTTCTGTAATGAGTCAGTTTGTAGGGCTCAACACTGAAATGTCTCTGTACCAGAGCATTTGGTTTTAGGATCTGCATAAAAAACACAAACACAAAAATGTGCATGAGCATTGCAGTAATAACTCCTCTCTGAGCGTGAGTCTCGCCTAGTGCTATACAGATGATGATTGCTCCAAGACATATCATCCATCCCATGCCTGGGACCATAAGAATCATGTTATTCAAAAGAGCAAGCGGAGTAAGAAAAACCGAATCTGTAGCACTGTCCAACCTTCTTGCGAGCCTGTTGTTGTTATCCTTTATCTTCTTTATGAATATCAGAATAATTCCGCATAACAGAAAATAAGGCAGAAGAAGAGTTGTTGCGGTCTTAGTCGTATCAGAAAGGAATTCTTTTGATGTAAGTTTCTGCTTTAATGATTCCCATTCGTAGGATGCAGTAGGCACGAACAGCTTTAAAAATTCACTTCCAAGAGGCTGATTGGATTTAACCCAGAAAAGCTGTTCTCCAATATCGGCACTGATTTTGTCGTAAATTTTCTTATAGCTTGCGTAATTTACCTTGATTTCGATATTTTCGTTCAGAGAATCTGCAATGACTTGGTAAATATCACTTACAGCTGTTTTTCTCTGTCCGAAAATAGTAATAACATCTTCTCGATATGGCTCTAGTTCTGGATATTTCTTGATAGCCTCTTCAACATCTTCAAAGACACTGCTGATCTGAGTCAGTCTTTCTCTGATTTCATACAGATAAATATTGATATTTGCAATTTTCTCGTCAACATCATATTTGATATTAACTTTTGGTAGAGATGTCAGCTGTTTGTTTAACAGTCTTGAAAGAATGAGACTCTTGTTTAATTCCTTTATCTGGCTATCAAGATTTTTTTCTATCTGAGTAACTTTCAGGTTTGCCTCTCGAACCTCCTTGTTGGTTTCTTTGTATTCGGAGAACAACTCTTTAGCCTGAGACAGATAGTTTTTTACTTCATTTGTTTCCTTGATAACCTTTTTTAATAGAGGGTTATTATTAACGGTTTCATTATCCAATTTGGATTCGTTATTATCTGAATTGGAATCAAGAACCTTTAATCTGTTGGATAATTTTTTGATCTCGGCATTCAGTCGGTTGTATTTTAAGGTTGAATATTCCAGTTCAAGTGTAGAGATGTCCTGTAGAACAGAAATGTTTGCCAACTGGGTTTTATACAGATTATTTTCGAGATTGGTTTCGTAAATAATAATTGCATATGCTCGGTTAAGCATATTATCTGTATCTGGATTATTATCAATTTCAGCTATTAGATTTTTAGTCTGTTCATTATTGAAGGTAACGGTACTCTGAGATTTCTCGGGAAGAGTCTGTACATCATTATGATATTGAGTTGCCCTTTCTAGTAATATGTTTTCCTGGATTAAGGCCTCGGTATCTGTTTTCAGTTTGTCTGTAATATCCTGATAGGTCAGTTTTTCAAGTTCTTCGTCAGTTATTACTGTTTTCTTTTTTTCTTCGTGAATCTTTCTTGAGTAGTCCACGATTCTTTTTTTTGCAGTAGAAAACAACTTGTTTAGACCGGCAAGTTTTTCCTTTGTGCCTGGTATTTCTTCGTTTTTTTCTATAGCCTTAGTGTAGGTCGCGATAAGTTTTTCTTTGTCTTTTTCTGAAAGTGTTGAATTGTCCTTTGTACTGGTAATCGCAGCGGTAAGTTCCTTTGTTGTTGGAAGTTTTATCTGACCAAATCTTGTTGAAACAGAATTTGTTTGAGATGTAGTCTGAGGTTGAGCGATTGCCGTTGAAATACTGAATAAGACAATGATGAGTAGCGCTAGAATTTTATTCATACGAAGACAGATCCGAGTTCTGGTTTATGCACAAATCAGCTTTATTTTGAGTCGCTGAATTTGTTTTCTGTATATATTTATATTCCTGCAAATTATATCATTCATCACATTGCTTAAACATAGAAATTACCTGTTTTCGTAGTATTTGTTCTGGGAGTCTGTGTTTGGTTGTAATTAAAGATTGGAAATTATATGAGAGAAATTCTGTGAGTAATCACGAGAAAACAGTCGACCGGTAAAGCTCCCGGTCGACAAATATATATTAAGGATTCAGAATAGTAGGACCCGAATGCTCTTCCTGATTTGGATAGTCTACATTGTAATGTAAACCTCGAGATTCCCTTCTCATCATGGCTGACTTTACGATGATCTCGGCAACATCCAGAAGATTTCTTAGTTCCAGCAGATTTCTGGTTACTCTGAAGTTTGAGTAATACTCATGAACTTCCTTTTTCAAAAGTTCAATTCTATGCATTGCTCTTTCCAGGCGTTTGTTTGTTCTGACAATGCCGACATAATCCCACATGGTAAGTCTTAGTTCATGCCAGTTGTGGGTGATGATAACTTCCTCATCAGAGTTTGTTACCTGACTTTCATCCCAGTCAGGGATTGGAGCTAACTCAGCATCAGACAGATGTTTCAGAATATGTGTGGCGGCGGCTTTTCCGTATACTACACATTCTAGAAGAGAATTAGAGGCAAGTCTGTTTGCTCCATGTAATCCTGTGTATGCACATTCTCCGACTGCATACAGATTTTCAATATCAGTTCGTGCATTGTTATCAACCATGATTCCACCACAGGTAAAGTGAGCTGCTGGCACAATTGGAATTGGTTGCTTGGTAATATCAATACCAACCTTTAAGCAACGCTCATAGATTGTTGGAAAATGCTTTTTAACAAACTCTGGTTCCTTAAATGAGATATCCAGGTACATGCAGTCAGCGCCAAGTTTTTTCATTTCGTGATCGATTGCTCTGGCCACAATATCTCTTGGAGCTAGCTCTAATCTCTCGTCATAATCCTGCATAAATCTGGTTCCGTCTGGTCTTTTCAGCTGAGCCCCCTCTCCACGTAATGCTTCTGTCAGGAGGAAGTTTCTGTCAGCATCACAGTATAGGGTGGTTGGATGGAACTGGTTGAATTCCATATTTGCTACACGGCACCCTGCTCTGTAGGCCATGGCGATTCCATCTCCAGAGGATACTTCTGGATTACAGGTGTATTGGTAGACTTTTGAAGCGCCTCCTGTACACAGTGCGATGAATTTTGCACAGATGGTCTCAACATGTGAGGTTTCATTATTTAAAACATATGCTCCGATAACTCTATTTCCTGCAAGGCCCAGTTTTCTGGTGGTTACAAGATCAATAGCGTTATGATTTTCCAGAAGAGTGATATTAGGGTGTTTTCTTGCAAGAGCAGTCAGAGTTTCCTGAATGGATTTGCCGGTATGATCCTCTGCGTGGAATATTCTTCTGTGTGAATGTCCGCCTTCTCTGTGCAGGTGGTATGGAGACTGGTCGTCACCGGCCTTTTCTTCCTTCAGATCAAATGGAACTCCTGAATCAATCAGCCACTGAATTGCGTCATGGGCATTCTTGGCTACGAATTCAACAGTTTTCTCGTCGCAGAGATATGCTCCGGCAATGCATGTATCCTTTATATGAGCAGCAATACTGTCGTCATCATCCTTTATGTTATAGACTCCGGCAATTCCACCCTGAGCATAATTTGTTGATCCAGCACAAGCTGTTTCCTTTGAAAGAACAATCACCTTGGTCTTTTCAGCAAGTCCTAATGCAAGGGTAAGTCCTGCTGCACCACTGCCGATAATAAGGCAGTCTGTTGTATAGTTCATGTTAATTATCCTAAGGCGCGTAAGCGTCGATGATGAATGAATGTTTGATCTAGCTTAAAGATTCTACAACGTGTGATGTTGTTTTTGTACTCTACATGTACCGATAGAACTCTATGCACCATAGAAATACATAGATATGTGTCATAATGTTCTAGTTTTAAAGGTGTTTACTTGCTTTAGCTGTCTTACAATGTCAAAATTAACTTTGTTAGATGAAAAGAATTTAATTTTTTTTGTGATAAAAATCATAGTTTGATAATCCGTAAAAAAATTTTTGAACTTTAAAAAAAACTCTCGGTCAAAAAAGGTAAAGGTAAAACATGGCATCCGATGAAAATCTGCAAAAAGCCTCAAGCGATGAGGCTATTGTTAAGCGGGTGCAGCAAGGAGATGTTAGTGCCTACAACATTCTGGTAATAAAATACCAGCACAAGGTTGCCCAGATTATTTCCAAGTTTGTAGGAAATTCGGCTGATGTGAGTGATGTTGCACAGGAAGCCTTTATTAAGGCGTATAAGGCAATTAACAATTTCCGTGGCGAAAGTTCGTTTTACACCTGGCTATACAGAATTGTAGTGAACGCTGCTAAGACTTATCTGGAGTCCAACAGCAAACGAAAGAATCATATAGATGTTGATTCAGAAGAATTTCAGTCAATTGATTCTCAAGGTGTTCTTACAAGCAGAGAGTCGCCAGATAAAATAATAGAATCGCAAGAATTACAGCAGGTGATATTAAGTGCGATGAATGAACTTCCTGAGGAGCTTAGGCAGGCAATTATGCTAAGGGAAGTTGATGGCATGTCCTATGAGGATATGGCAGATTTGCTGCAGATCCCGATAGGAACTGTAAGATCCAGAATCTTCAGAGCCAGACAGTTCATCGAGGAAAAGATGTCTAAATTTGCTGGAAAGTAACGATTTACTTTAGGAGTAACTATGATGAATTTTCAGAATGTTGACAAAGAAGAGTTAAAGTCTGCTTTGTATGACGGAGAGAATTTACCAGAAGGAAAACTAGAACTTTCTGAGAACGATGTTGAGCATCTTCAGAACTGGTCTCTGATAGGTGCAACCCTCAGAAATGAGATGACTGACAATACACTGAAGTCAGATTTTGCCTCATCTGTAATGGATAGAATCAAGGATGAGAAGATTACTCCTGACCTTGTTGATCAGACCGAAGTAGAAAGTGTTTCCTATCATTCCTTCAAGAATGTATTTAAGAAGGTTTCCTTCGGTATTGCTCAGATGGCAATTGCAGCTTCAGTTGCAGCTGTTACCATTATTGGATATCAGACCTATAATGCAGAGGGCACAGTTTCAAATGAAGTATCTGCAGCATCAACTATCGGTGCTATAGGAACAGCAAATCTGGCAAGCTATCAGACCAACCGTAAAGCCTCAAATGAGATAAAGCTTAATCAGGAGAAGTCTGAGAAGGAAAGTGCCACAGCTAATAATATTGAGCTTAAGAAACAACAAAAACTTGAAGTTGAACGTATAAATAATTACATTAAAGGATATGTACTGGATACAGCTTCAAATAATTAGTTTTTTATGAAAAGATTTATTCAAATAACCGCAGGAGCTTTGTGTACTGCGGTTTTTTTATTTGTGAATACCGCCTCTGCTACAGAGGGAGAGCAGTGTGAGCTCGATTTTAATTCCCTAAAGGATACCTATGTAAACTCAAACATAGAGGCAACTGTAATTCAGTCAGCTCAGACTGAAATGGAACCTCTGTCTCTTATTCATCTAAACAAAAACGGTATTCCTTATACTACCTGGAAATCTTTGAATAATGAGGTTTCTGGTTATTCAATAAGAAAAAATAAGGGATTTGATTATAATCAGAACCGCGGTTTTGTCGGACCTTTGATTTGGCATCAGACTCTGATCTGGGATAAGATTTTTTCTAATGAATCCAATCTTAGAGGGTATGACTGCAGTATTCTTGGCAGAACCCGTTTAGCAGGAAGAAAAGTTACTGTATTAAGACTGTCTCCTGTGGATGAAATTCGATATGGCTTTATAGTTTCAAAGGATGCTGATACCAACCTTCCGGTCGAACTTGCCGTGATATCTCCTAATCAGTCTATTGTTGCAAAATTTACTGTTACTGCTGTTCATTCAACCGCAGCTCTCAATCTGTCTTTCCCTGATGAAACCTTTGATAGAATTGAGAAAATGTCCTCCGCTGAGGAAAGCTCTACTCCAGTTGTTTGGCCTGAACTTGTAATTCCAGCTAATTTCTCCATAAAAAGGCAGGGGGAAGATGATTCTTCCGAAGGAGATAAGATTTCCTATCAGATTTTCTCTGACGGAATTGTAGAATTCAAGGTCTATAAAAACGGTAAATCTTCTCTGAATATTGTTTCTGCAACAGACGGAACTCTTTCTGTTATGAGAAAAAACAGTAAACATAATGAGTATGCTGTAGTTGGAGAAATTCCTTTAGATCTGTGCTCTCTGATTCTTTCAAAAATCTCCGAATCCAGATAAAACCAACAATTTTGTGATTCCGTGCAAAAATGATAAAATGAGCGATTCATAAATTGTGCACATGATGTTTGGGCGTATTCTTTATTAACTAATATATAGATTAACTGCTTCAGTTTGCGCCCGAAAAAAAAATTCAAATGGAAAGAGTATGGCAGAAGTTTTTGATCGTAGCCTTGTAAGAAATTTTTCAGTTATTGCCCACATTGATCATGGTAAATCAACCTTATCTGACAGATTTATTCAGATGTGCGGTGGTCTGACTGACAGAGAAATGACCTCTCAGGTCCTTGATAATATGGACATTGAGCGCGAACGTGGTATTACCATTAAGGCTCAGGCTGTTACTCTGAAGTACAAGGCCAGAGATGGAAAAAACTATGAGCTTAACTTTATTGATACACCTGGCCACGTAGACTTTTCATACGAGGTTTCACGTTCACTGTTTGCCTGTGAAGGTGCGCTTTTAGTTGTGGATGCCAGTCAGGGCGTTGAGGCTCAGACTCTTGCCAACTGTTATCAGGCTGTAAATCTCGATCTTGAAGTTATTCCTGTTTTAAATAAGATTGACCTTCCATCGGCTGATCCTCAGAGAGCAATCGATGAGATTGAAGATCTGATTGGTATTGAAGCTCAGGATGCATGTACCTGTTCTGCAAAGACCGGTGTCGGTGTTCAGGACGTATTAGAAAGAATTGTAACTCAGATCCCTGCTCCTGCCGGAGATCCAGATGCTCCTCTTCAGGCTCTGATTATTGACTCTTATTTTGATGACTACCTAGGTGTGATTGCACTGGTCCGTGTTAAAAACGGAACACTGCGCAGAGGCGATAAGATCAAGGTGATGTCTCAAGGCGTCGCCTGGGAAGTTGAAGGACTTGGTATTTCAACTCCAAAGCGAGTAAAGGTTGATGTCCTTAACTGCGGTGAAGTTGGCTGGGTTGTTTGTGATATTAAATCCGTTCATGCCGCTCCTGTAGGTGATACCATTACCCACGTAAAGAATAGTGCTGTTGAACCTTTACCTGGATTTATGAAGGTTAAGCCTCAGGTATATGCAGGAATGTTCCCTGTTGATACTGAGGATTATGACGCTTTCAGAGATGCTCTGGATAAACTGTCTCTAAATGATGCTTCACTGTTTTTTGAACCTGAAAATTCAAAAGCTCTAGGCTTTGGTTTCCGCTGTGGTTTTCTCGGTATGCTGCATATGGAGATCATTCAGGAGCGTTTAGAGCGTGAATACAATCTGAACCTGATTACAACAGCTCCAACTGTAGTGTATGAAATCCTGCAGACTGACGGTGAGATTATTCACATTGATTCTCCTGCATCTCTGCCTCCTATTTCCAATATTGCAGAAATCAGAGAGCCTATTGCCGAGTGCAGAATGCTGATGCCATCAGAGTATGTCGGTTCAATCATGAAGATCTGTCAGGAAAAGAGAGGTATTCAGACGGGGCTAGTTTACCATGGAGATCAGGTGGCTCTAACCTACGAGATTCCTATGTCGGAAGTAGTCCTTGATTTCTTTGACCGCTTAAAATCAGCCTCAAGAGGTTACGCTTCCTTGGACTATGGATTCAAGCGTTTCAATTGTGATGATCTGGTTAGAATGGATATTCTTATTGCAGGCGAAAGAGTTGATGCTCTGGCTATTATCCTGCACCGTTCTGTTGCTCAGTCACGAGGCAGAGCTGTGGTAGAGAAAATGAAGGAAGTAATTCCTCGTCAGATGTTTGATATTGCAATTCAGGCTGCTATCGGCTCTCAGATTATTGCTCGCTGTACTGTAAAGGCTCTCAGAAAGGATGTTCTTGCAAAGTGCTATGGTGGTGATATTACCCGTAAGCGTAAGCTTCTTGAAAAACAGAAAGCAGGAAAGAAGCGAATGAAACAGCTTGGTAGAGTTGAAGTTCCACAGGATGCTTTCCTGGCAATTCTAAAGGTTGGTAAAGAATAAAAAGTCTACAACTGAATTATTATCTTGATGTAATTGGAGGTCTCACTTTTTTTTGCTCTGGTGAGAATTTTTAATGAACGTTATTTTTGAAAATCTATTTTCATGGATTTTATTTGTTTTAACCATTGTGACTGGTATTGCATATTTTTATGATTATAAGTTTACCAGACCAAAGCGTTTGGCAAGTGTGGACAAGGCAAGAAAAGAGACTGCCGGTAATCTGAATTCAAAGCTCGAGAAGGAGATGCTAGAGCCAAAGGATATTATTGGTCAGACTGGTTCTCTTTTCTTTGTGATCCTGTTTGTATTTGTTTTCAGATCGTTCATTATTGAGCCTTTCAGAATCCCTTCTGGCTCAATGCTACCTACTCTTCAGGACGGTGATTTTATCGCTGTAAGCAAGTGGAGCTACGGAATCAGAAACCCTCTAACAAATTCAATTCTGATTAACACATCAACTCCGCAGAGAGGAGATGTAATCGTCTTCAAGTATCCTGAAGACAAAAATGTAGACTTTATCAAGCGCGTAGTTGGTCTTCCTGGAGATATAGTTATTTATCAGAACAAGAATATCTATATTTTAAAGGCAGGCTCAGACAAGGATGCTATCCCTGAACAGGTTTCAACAAAGCTTATAGAGACTCTTGAAGAGGAAATCTCCGGAATTGGTCTTGCTGATAAATATGAGGTATATGAGGAGCAGTTAGGGGATATTTCCCACAGAATGAGAGTAAATACCAATGCTCCAATGATGTCTCAGTATTTTTATAAACAAGAAAATACCCCTGTTGGAATGTGGAGAGTTCCTGACAACTGTTACTTTGTTATGGGAGACAACCGTGATAACAGCAAAGACAGCCGTTTCTGGGGATTTGTCCCAATGGAGAATATAAAGGGAAAGACCCTAGGAATCTGGTTATCCTTTGATTTTAAACACGATTCCTCAAGCTCAATGCCTGAGTGGCTCCCATCTGCAGTTCGTTTTGACAGAATTGGTGGTTTGAAATAAAGAAAATGGCAGACAAACTGAATATTATTGAATTACAGAACCTAGAATTAAAGTTAGGTTATTCATTTCAAAATATTAAACTTCTTGATCAGGCTTTAACCCATAGAAGTTACGGTGCTGTGCATAACGAACGACTTGAATATCTTGGAGATTCTATTCTGGGAATGGTTATTGCCAAGGCACTGTATGATAAGTTTCCAAAGTGCCCTGAAGGTGACTTAACCAGAATGAGATCAACCTTGGTTAGAGAAACAACTCTGGCTGAACTTGCACGTGAGTTCGGAATAGGAAACTGTTTGAGATTAGGCCCAGGAGAACTGAAAACGGGGGGCTTCAGACGCGATTCACTGATAGCAGATGCCGTTGAATCTATTATTGGCGCAATGTTTATTGACGACAATGAGAATTTTCCAAGAGTAAGACAGGTTGTCTTATCCTGGTTCAAGAGTCGTCTTGAAACAATCAAGCCTGATGTAAACCAGAAAGATCATAAATCTACTCTACAGGAATTACTTCAGTCACAGCATAAGTCATTACCTGTTTACAAGGTTGATGAAATTTTAGGTACAGACAATGATCAGATTTTTGTTGTATCTGCTACTGTTGAGGGGGTTCCTCCTCAGATTGGAAAAGGATCATCACGCAGAAGAGCAGAACAGCAAGCTGCAGGTCTGGTTTTGGAAATACTTGAAAAAAACAAGAAATAATTTCTTGAAGGAATTTTAATGACAGCTCATTTTGGCTTTGTTGCAATTATTGGACGACCAAATGTAGGTAAATCAACCCTGATGAACCATTTAATCGGTCAGAAAATATCTATCACCTCCCGTAAACCTCAGACAACCCGCAACCGAATTGTGGGCATTGACACAGAGGGTGATTATCAGGTTGTTTATGTTGATACTCCAGGTCTTCATCGAGAAGAGAAAAGGGCAATCAATCACCTGATGAACAGAGCTGCAGAAAGTGCGCTTGGTGATGTTGAGCTTATTATTATGGTTGTTGATCCTAATCATTGGACTGATGACGATGAAATGGCGCTGCACCGCGTTAAAAACGCCGATGTTCCAGTTGTTCTTGCAATCAATAAGGTTGATACCATTGCAGACAAGGAATCTCTACTTCCACTGATAGACAAGCTTTCAAAGATTATTACCTTTAAGGATATTATTCCTGTTTCAGCTCTGCGTGGAACAAATCTGCATATACTGAAGCAGATCATCAAGGATTCTCTTCCTGAAGGTGACCATTTATTCCCAGATGATTCAATTACTGACCGTTCTTCTCGTTTCCTTGCAGCGGAAATTGTACGTGAAAAACTGATGCGTCAGATGGGTGATGAACTTCCATACAGTTCAACTGTTGAGGTTGAAGAATTCAAGGAAGATAATGGGCTTTTACGCATTAGTGCAGCAATTCTTGTTGAGCGCAATGGCCAGAAGAAAATGGTTGTTGGTGCTGGCGGTGACAGAATTAAAAAGATTGGAACCGAGGCAAGAAAGGATATGGAAAAGCTTTTTGACAGCAAGGTTTTCCTGAAACTGTTTGTTAAGGTAAAAGCAGGCTGGTCTGATGATGCTCGTGCTTTAAAGAGTCTGGGATACAACGATTTTGAGGCATAATTTATGCCTTTGGTAGCTGATTCTGAAGCCGGATTTATAATTCACAGCAGACCTTTTAAAGAGAAGAGTCTGCTTCTTGATCTGTATACTCTTAATTATGGCAGAATCAGTGCTGTGGCAAGAGTTTCAAAGTCCAGCGCTTCCCGTTCAATGGGAGTTTATCAGCCTTTTATTCCACTGAAACTATATTTAAGACAGGGAAGAAGCTCTTTATGGCAACTGTCAGATGCCATTATTCAGCGTCAGAGCTTTAATATAGTTCCTCCAAAGATATTCAGTGCAATCTATCTAAATGAACTTTTGTATTATCTGACCATTCCTCAGGATCCTGAACCACATCTTTTTGCTGCTTATTTGGATGCTCTTGAGCGTCTGGAAAAAGACGAGGATGAATTCATGATTCTGAGAAATTTTGAAGAGATTCTTATTGAAAGTCTTGGTTATGCTCCTGATTATGAAACCATAAATGGAGAGAGTTTCAAATCTGATTCGTTTTACATCTATTTACCGAAAAATGGCTTTATAGAAAGTAGTGATGTAGATAATTTGTTATTTTCAGGAAAAGATCTAATTTGTATAAAGAATAGAGATTTTTCTGAGCGCAATACAAGAATTGCTTTAAAAAAACTGTTCAAGGTTATTGTGGATTCCCTTCTGAATGGAAGAACACTAAAAAGCAGAGCTTTGTATTCTCAATTTCTGATGGTGAAATAATGGTTACATTTTATAAACCTGTAAAAAAAGAAACTGTAAAAAAAGCTGTTAAGGTTGAATGCTCCGATCTTGATCTTCAGGGAAGAGGCGTTGCCAGAGACGGAGATAATGTCTATTTTGTGCCAGGATTAATGCCTGGAGATACTGCAAATGTTCTCTCTGAAAACTCAAAAGGAAAGATCCATCAGGGAAAGATTACAAAAATTATTAAACCTTCTGTAAACAGAAGAGAAAAGGACTGTACTCTAATTGGACAGTGTGGTGGCTGTCAGATGCAGCATGTTCCTGTTGAGATGCTTATTGAGGCAAAGATCGCCGGGATCAGAAAGCTGTTTAAAAAGGCATTAAGCCTTGATATTGGAGAGGCCTCATTTGTCCACAGAGCCGATGAACTGCGCTATAGACGTGCCTGCAGATTTGCTATTCGAGGTGATCACGGAAAGCTTTATCTGGGATTCCGCGAAGAGAAATCTCATGATTTGGTTAAGATAAAAAATTGTCTGACTTTATCAGAAAGAATGAATAATGCCATAGAACCTCTGAATAAGGCAATTAATTCCTTGAATCTGAAAAATAAGCTTGGACATTTGGAACTGCTTGATTCAGATGGTGCATTAGGAATTCTGGTTCGTTTTTCTGCAACTGTAGACGAGCATGATGTATCAGTACTTGAGAGTGCAGGCAAAGAGCTTAATGCAGTGATTTCAATTGTTGAACCATATAGAAATCCTTTAGAAATCAAGAAGAAGGAGTCTTTAAGAGAAAGATTTATCTGTGGCAGTATCGATGATCTTTTCATCATTTCCCACGGTGTAAAAATCAAATGTAATCCATCTTCTTTTGTACAGGTCAATAAAAAGATTAACGACAAGCTGCTTGAGACAGTGATTGGAATGATTGCTCCTGACAAGAATACATCTGTTATGGATTTATTCTGTGGCCTGGGCAATTTTGCCATGCCTCTGGCTAAGGAAGGAGCAAATGTTATTGGCGTTGATATTGTTGCCAAGATGATCGAGGATGCTAGAGCCAACGCTAAAGAGCAAAATCTAGAAAATGTGAAGTTTGAAGTAGCTGATCTTGAGGAGCTGTTTGAAAATCAGAAATGGGCTAAGGCTGACTATGATGCCGTAGTTCTTGATCCCGGCAGAGAAGGCGCTAAAAGGGCAACTCTTTTCCTGGCAAAGAAAAAGGTGAAAAAAATAGTTTACATTTCATGTAACCCTCTTGCTGCGTCACGTGATACTATTGAGCTGATAAAGTCAGGTTATAAAATTAAACAGTGGGGAGTATGCGATATGTTTCCTCGCACTACCCATGTTGAGATGGTTCTCGAATTTACTTTGTAGTAAGGTTTTTATATGGTTGCAATCAGACAGACTCATAATGCAAGTTTTGATTTTGCTAAGTGGGTGGAGGCGTTGGAGCTTTCTGCCGAATACAAGGATGCTATTTCAAAAACCAATGAGTTTGTTCTGCGCTGTATAAGAAAGACCGAAGTTGAAGAAGACTTCGTTAATCCTGATGATCTGGTGGCGAGATTTAATCATATTTCATCAGAAATCGTAGGAATTCTGATGACCCTCAACATGGATCTTCCTTCCCTTGAGGTTTCAATTCTTTATCCTGCTTATGAAAGTGGTTTCATAAAGCTTGATGACATCAGAGAAGAGTTTGGTCCAAAAATTACCACTCTGCTTCTTGCCGTAAAGGATATGGAGGCTATTCGTTCTCTACAGACTTTAACAAGTTCCAATGCAACTGAAGAACAGGTGGATAGAGTCCGTCGTATGCTGCTTGCAATGGTTAAGGACGTTAGAGCAGTTGTAATCAAGCTTGCAGAACGAATTGCTGTTATTCGCGCCGCAAAGGAGGAGTCTCCAGAATCAAGGTATCTTATCGCCAAGGAAGTCTCAAATGTATATGCTCCTCTTGCCAACCGACTTGGCATCGGCCAGCTAAAGTGGGAACTTGAGGATCTTGCATTCAGATTCCTGCATCCTGATACCTACAAGGAAATTGCTTCTGATTTGGGCGAGAGAAGAGTTGACAGGGAAAAGTACATTGAAAACTTCGTTTCTTCTTTATCCTCTCTGCTGAAGAATGAAGGTATAGAAGCCTCTGTATACGGAAGACCAAAGCATATCTACAGTATCTGGAAAAAGATGCAGAAAAAACATCTTAAATTCTCTGAACTGTACGATGTCCGAGCTGTCAGAGTTCTTGTCTCTTCAATAGAAGAGTGTTATGCGGCTTTAGGTGTAATTCATTCAAATTTTGAGCACATTGCAAAAGAGTTTGATGATTACATTGCTAATCCTAAACCAAACGGATATCAGTCCATTCATACTGTTGTTTATGGCGAAGGTCACAAGGTTGTTGAAATCCAGATCAGAACAAAGAGTATGCATAACTCTGCAGAACTTGGAGTGGCAGCTCACTGGAAATATAAAGAAGGAAATGGCCAGAGTCAGGGCGTTGAGGAGCGAATTAACTGGCTGAGAAAACTTCTTTCATGGAGAGATGATCTGATTAAATCCGGAGCTCTTGAGGAAGAATTTAAGAATCAGGTTTTTGAAGATCGAGTCTACATATTTACACCTAATGGTGAAGTTATTGACCTCCCAACAGGAGCAACTCCGCTGGATTTTGCCTACCACGTTCACACCATGGTTGGTCACTGCTGTATCGGTGCCAAGGTGGATGGAAGAATTGTTCCATATACCTATAAGCTTAAAACAGGTGAACAGGTTGAAATTATTACCTCTAAAAATCCTAATCCTTCAAGAGATTGGATCAACTCTGAAAATGGCTTCCTGAAAACAGCAAAAGCTAGAAACAAGGTTCAGTCCTATTTCAGAAAACTTGATTTTGACAGAAATAAAGAGCTTGGTGCTGGTCTTATTGAAAAGGAACTAGTTAAGCAGGGAATTGATATCAGCAAGGAGCAGGTTAACTCTATTCTTAAGCTTAAGCTTTCAAGATTTAATCTGAAGTCTGTAGATGACATCTTTGCAAATGTTGGTGCCGGTGATATTGGAGTTAATATCATCATTGGTATCATTTCTGCGAATATTGAAAAGAATAAAGATGAAGTTGTCGATTCAAACGAGCTTATCGAAGATCTCATAAACAAACGCCAGAATGATGAGCTTCTAAAGAAAAACAAAACCAAGAGCGGCATTATAGTTGAAGGTGTGGGTGATATTATGACCCATATGGCCAAATGCTGTCAGCCTATTCCTGGAGATGAGATTGTCGGCTTTGTTACTCAGGGAAGAGGAATTTCTATTCACAGATGTGACTGTGAAAAATTCAGAAGAATGCAGGAACTGTTTCCTGAGAGAGTTGTAGATGCAACCTGGGGCAGCAACGTTAATATTGACAGCGGCTATACTGTAACGGTAAGAATTGTAAGCGAGGATTATTCCGGTTTCCTTCGCGATATTACTACTGTTATTGCCAACGAAAAGATGAATGTTCTGGGAATAAAATCTCACGTCGATTCAGCAAAGAATGTCTGTCTGGTTGATGTAGATCTTCTGGTTGTAAGTATCCCTGTGCTTAACAGGACTCTGGCAAAACTTAATGATCTTACTAGAGTTATTTCAGCACAGAGAGTCTAACATACTGAAAACTCAAAACTTTATTAATCATAAATAAAATCAATAGGATAAAATAGGAAACTTTTGCAACGCTGATCACATTCGTCAAGATTGTAATTGGTGTGATATAATCTCCTGTTTGAAGTTAAACTAAATCGGAGTTTTTATGTCTTCTTCTCCTAAGATTATTTTCGTAACTGGCGGTGTTGTTTCTTCACTTGGTAAGGGCATTGCCGGTGCATCTCTTGCAGCTGTTCTCGAAGCTCGCGGTCTAAAAGTCACCATAATGAAACTGGATCCTTATATCAATGTTGATCCTGGTACTATGAGTCCTATTCAGCACGGTGAGGTGTTTGTTACTGAGGACGGTGCAGAAACCGATCTTGATCTTGGTCATTACGAGCGTTTTATTAACGCAAGAATGTCAAAAAAGAATAATTTCACAACCGGTCGTATTTATTCAGATGTAATCAGAAAAGAGCGTCGCGGTGATTACTTAGGCGCAACTATTCAGGTTATTCCTCACATTACAAATGCAATTAAGGAGAAGATCCTTGCAGGATGTGAAGGTAATGATGTTACTCTAGTTGAAATTGGCGGAACAGTAGGTGATATCGAATCTCTTCCATTCCTAGAGGCTATCCGTCAGCTGGCTGTTGACATTGGTAGAGAAAATGCTTTATTCATGCATTTAACTCTTGTTCCTTATCTGCCAACCTCAGGTGAAGTTAAGACTAAGCCAACACAGCATTCAGTAAAGGAATTATTATCAATCGGTATTCAGCCAGATGTACTTGTATGCCGTTCTGAAAATGGTATTCCTGCTAACGAGCGTCACAAGATTGCAATGTTCTGTAATGTAAAAGAGAACGCTGTAATCAACATGAAAGACGTAGACTCAATCTACAAGATCCCTGCATTATTAAAGAGTCAGGGCCTGGATCAGTTAGTTGTTGATCGTTTCCGTTTAGATTGTAAGGAAGCAGATCTTTCTGATTGGGAGCAGGTTCTGTACCAGCAGGCTAATACCACTGGTGAAGTTACCATTGGTATGGTTGGTAAGTATGTAGAGTTACATGATGCCTACAAGTCTGTAAATGAAGCATTAAAGCACGGTGGACTTAAGAATCGTCTACATGTAAATATCCGTTACATTGATTCTGAGGACGTTGAGGTAAAGGGAATTTCTGTTTTAGAAGGTCTGGACGCAATCCTTGTACCAGGTGGTTTCGGTAAACGCGGTGTTGAAGGCAAGATTCTTGCTGCCAAGTATGCTCGTGAGAACAATGTTCCATATTTAGGAATCTGTTTGGGTATGCAGGTAGCTTTAATCGAGTACGCAAGAAATGTTGCCGGACTTAAGAATGCAAATTCAACAGAATTTGATCCTGAGACCAAGTATCCAGTTGTAGCTCTGATTACAGAGTGGAAGGATGAGTCAGGCAAGATTGAAAAACGTACTGATAAATCTGACCTTGGTGGTACCATGAGACTTGGCGGTCAGCTATGTCATCTGCAGGCAGGCTCAAAGGTTCGTGAACTTTACGGTTCAGACGATATTGTTGAGCGTCATCGTCACAGATACGAAGTTAACAATACTTTAATCAAGAAAATTACTGATGCAGGATTAAAGGTTGCAGGTCTTTCAACTGACAATAAGCTGGTTGAGATCATCGAAAATCCAGAGCATCCTTGGTTTATTGGAGTTCAGTTCCACCCTGAATTCACTTCAAATCCAAGAAAGGGACATCCTCTATTCTCCGGTTTCATCAAGGCCGCTAAAGAATACCAGGATAAACACTAGAGTTTAGTTTTATGAAGATATTTGCAGTTATTCTTTTAGCTATTATTGCTGTCCTTGGATGGCAGACTTACAGTGGGCGTAATGGAATACTGCAGTATCGAGAAACTGAACAGAAACTGAAGGCCGCATCGTCTCATACTGAGCGCCTTCAGAGACGAAATCAAGCTCTAGAGGACGAAATTTCCGATTTAAAACAGGGAAATAGAGTTGTCGAAGAGCTTGCCCGCTCCGAATTAGGCATGGTAAAACAGGATGAAACCTTTTACCGTGTAATCGAAAAAGAAGATAAGCCTTCTCCTTCCAAATAGGATGCTTTTTATGGAAAGCACTAAAATCGATGTTGTGCTCCCAGCCGCTGGCGTCGGGAAAAGAATGCATCTGGATATCCCCAAGCAGTATGCTCTTATAGGAAAAAAGACTGTTCTTGAGCTTACGGTTGATGCTATTTTCAGATGTCCTTCTGTTAACAATATTATTATTGGTGTAAGCCGGGAAGACGAGTACTTCAATGAGCTTGCCTTATCCGAAAATCCTAGAATCATCAGAGCGGAAGGAGGAAAGGAACGTTCCGATACAGTGCGTTTATGTCTGGAGCATGTTCAGACTTCGTGGGTCATGGTTCATGATGCAGCAAGACCTTTTGTTCACTTAGATGATCTTAATGCACTGTGCAGTAAGGTAAATTCATCTGAAATTGGTGCAATTTTAGCCTGCAGATCTGCTGATACCTTAAAGCAGGTTGATAATGGAAGAATAATAAAAACGGTTCCTCGTGAATCAATATTTAGGGCGTACACACCTCAGCTTTTTAAAACAGATATATTAAAAAAAGCATTGAATCATGCAGTTGAGTCTGATATTTCAATAACAGATGATGCCAGTGCAGTAGAGCTTTTAGGCTATCCAGTTGATATTGTAGAGGGAAGAGCTGACAATATTAAACTTACAACTCCAGAAGATCTAGCAATGGCTCGAAGACTAATGGAAGGACAGGATAATGTTTAGAATCGGTCATGGATTTGATGTTCATAAATTTGGCGGTCAGGGCCCTTGTGTTCTGGGTGGTGTTAAGGTTCCTTATGAACAGGGGCTTCTTGCTCATTCTGACGGAGATGTTGTTCTTCATGCAATCTCTGATGCCTTATTAGGCGCATTAAGTCTGGGAGATATCGGTCATTTTTTTCCTGATAATGATGATAAGTATCTGAATATAGACAGCAGAATTCTTTTAAGACAAGTTGTAGCTAAGGTTCATGAGTTAGGATATGTTGTTAATAATGTTGATACAACTATTCTTGCTCAGGCTCCTAAGATGGCTGCATACGAACCTGCAATGAGAGAGAATGTGGCTGCAGATTTAAATATTGACATATCTCATGTAAGTATCAAAGCAACAACTACGGAAAAACTTGGCTTTACTGGAAGAAAAGAAGGTATAGCAGCAGAATCCGTTGTTTTACTTGTAAAAAAACAGAATCCTTAATTAAACGGAGAAAAAGCCTCTCAATTATGAAATGAGAGTTTATTTGCCTATGAAAATTTTTACATCTCTATTTAACATCTTTGAAAAGCTTTCCTATCATAGATTTGCAACACCTATCATGTGTGCAAATTCTTTTTTTGAATCAATTTTCTGGCCGGTTCCTGCTGATGTTATGCTGGTTCCTATGTGCGTTTATCAGCGTAGAAAATCTCTTTACTATGCATTTCTGACTGTACTGTTCTCTGTTCTTGGGGCTGTAGTCGGCTATTATCTTGGATATTACTTATATGATCCTTATATCAGTGATTTCATAAGGATTATGCACTATCAGAAGAGTGCAGCTAAAGCGGCTGAGTACCTGACAACCTATGGCATTCTGTTTGTTTTTGTAGGAGCTTTCACTCCAATCCCATATAAAGTAATTGCTATAACCGCAGGTTTATGTGCTGCTCAGCGTTATGCGGATGAAGGCTCTGCCGGAGCTTTAGGTATATTCTCCTTTATTCTCGTTTCTTTCGTGGGTCGTGGTTTAAGATTCTTCCTTGAGGCGATTATTATTCTTATCGGTGGAGATAAGATGGAGCACTTAATCCGCAAATATATCGATAGAATCGGCTGGTTCTGTGTATTCTTAATTGTGATTTTTGTTGCGTATAAGATCCTAATTTAAAAAAATTTTTATATTTTTTCGTGAATTTGTGTAAGAATATTTATAAATACACAGATTGCATGTAAAGATATGAAGAATAATAAATTAACTCTTTTTCTTTTAAGTGCAGTGCTGGCTACGGCCTGCACTAATCATCAAAGCAAGCCAAAAAAGATAGCTGAAGTTGAATACGCTCAACCTGTTCATGTCAGCTCGAATGTCAAGTCTCAGAGGGTCTATTCCCCCTCCTCATCAACAAATCAGGCGGGAGTTGTAAGACCGTACTCTGAGGTTGTTTCTTCCTCTGGAGGAAATGTAAACAGTTCCGGCAATGTTAAACAGGCAAAACCATACATTCCAGATGCAGGTTCCTACAATACCAGGACTGTAAATCTTAATGATGAGACCTATCAGGTTAAGCCTGGTGATACTCTTTACTCTATCGCTTTCCGGTATGGAAAAGATTACAGAGAACTTGCTCAGAAAAATAATATTGACGTTCCGTACAATATCAGTGTGGGACAGATTATTCATCTGAATTCAAAAACTACTACTGTAGCCCCGGTCGCAAATAATCAGAAGATTTATATTGTTAAAAATGGAGATACAGCGGTATCCGTTGCAAAGAAACATGGCTTGACTCTCTCTCAGCTAGTTAAAGCAAATCAGCTGAAGAAACCTTATTCTCTTGAGGTTGGACAGAAACTTAATTTAGATACTTCAAAATCAATTGCCTCTGCTCAGACCAATCCAAAACTTGTGCCTGTAGCAGGTTCTGAAAATAAGACTTCTACCTCAGTAGCTCAGGTTCAGTCTGAAAACATGGCTCCTGCTGCGATAAATGAAGCTGCTCCTGTAAGGATAGTATCTGGAAAGACGGCATCTGTATCTGGTGTGTCGTGGATGTGGCCTGCCAAAGGAACTGTAATCAGAAACTTCTCTTCCTCTAACAAGGGTATTGATATTGCTGGTTCTAGAGGGCAGAACATCAACGCTGCTGCAGCTGGACAGGTTGTATATTCAGGAAATGCGCTTAGAGGTTACGGAAATCTTGTGATTATTAATCATAATAACGAGTTCCTGTCTGCTTATGCGCACAATGATATGCTTCTGGTTAAAGAAGGTCAGAATGTTAAGCGAGGACAGGTTATTGCCAAGATGGGCTCAACCGATGCCTCACGTGTGATGCTTCATTTTGAGATACGTTACAAGGGTAATTCTGTAAACCCTCGAAACTATTTACCAAAATAAAAACTACATAAAAAAACAAGATACTATTCGCATTTTTGCAATGCGGAGTTTGAAGAACTGCGAAATTATACTTTTTTATAGTTGCAAAATTTGCATGAATTTTGCTTAATAAAATTATAACAACAAGCAACAAATGTTAAGGGTATCTCATGAACAATATAAATGAATCCGAGGAGCTAAGCTCCGAATTCCACGATATTCCTGATACTTTGGATAAAGAGGTATCTCCATATAAGGGAGGCAAGACTTCATCTTCGCGTGAAAATGTAGATCTGTTATCAAACTACTTTAGTTCAATTCGTCGCTATCCTCTGTTATCTTCAGAGGAAGAGTCGGAAATTGGACGCAAGGCAAGAGACGGCGACAGAAGATCGATTGATCTAATGATAACGTCAAATCTTCGTCTGGTAGTTAAGATTGCCAAAAATTACCGAGCAAGAGGTGTTCCTCTTCTTGATCTGATTGAGGAAGGAAACCTTGGTCTGATTCATGCTGTACAGAAATTTGATCCTGACAGAGGTTTCAGATTCTCAACATACGCTACCTGGTGGATCCGCCAGAGTATCGAACAGGCAATTATGTGTCAGTCCAGACTTGTTCGCCTGCCAGTACATGTTATTAAAGAAATCAATATTATTCTCAAGGTTAAACGTCAGCTTCAGGAAGAAGATATTCAGAAGCCTGTTTCAATTCAGCAGATTGCTGAAGAAACAGGCAAGGATCCTGAAACTGTAAGAAATCTGTTATCCTTACTTGAAGGTACCAGTCCTCTTGATGTAAGTGTTCGCGGTTCAGATGATGACAAGGAAGTTTCTCTTCTGGATGTTGTTCCTGATACTAAACTTGTTTCTCCATTTGAACATGTCGATCAAAAAGAAGTGGTTGAGATTGTAAGAGCCTGGTTTAATGAGCTTCCAGAGAAGCAGCAGATGGTTGTTCTTTACCGTTTTGGTTTGAATGATGAAGATGTTCTTACTCTTGAAGAGGTTGGAAAGAAGATTGGTCTGACCCGTGAGCGCGTTCGTCAGATTCAGAGTGAGGTTTTAAAATCCTTGCGTAAGACCTTTGAAAACTACGGAATTGATAAAAATTCCCTGGGAATGCAGAATCTAAACTAAAAAAAACAGATATTCCGCCTGATGGCGGAATATTTTTAGTCGGTCTTACTGAAGCTTTCCTTTTAATTCGTTAAGAATATTAAGGGCCTCAATCGGAGTTATAGAATTCAAATCTATTTCCTTTATTCTATTTTCAACTTCACTGTCTTTTTCTTTGTAAATGACCTTTTCTACGGCCTCGGCCTGTTTATTATTTACAGTCTTGCTTTCTTTAACAGTGATATCTTCTTTGATTGAAGAGTGCTTTTTCATTGTGTTGATATAGGATTTTGCTTTAGAAATAACACCCGAAGGCAAGCCTGCAAGATTTCCTACTTCAATTGCATATGAGTAGTTCTGAGAGCCTTTATTGGCCTGATACATAAAGACAATCTTTCCTTCAAACTCTTTTGCTTTAAAACAGATGTTTTCAATGTTATCGTAGGTATCTGCCAGAGAGGCGATCTCAGGATAGTGAGTTGAAAACAGGGTAAAACTCTTAACGTTGGCACACATGTACTCTGCAATAGACAAGGCAAGAGCACTTCCTTCATAGGTTGAGGTTCCTCGTCCAATCTCATCCATTAAAACCAGACTGTTTGCTGTTGCGTTATTAATGATTGATGAGGCTTCTTCCATTTCAACCATAAAGGTAGAACGTCCGGATGATAGATCGTCTGAAGCACCAATTCTGGTGAAGATACGATCAATATTTCCAATCTCTGCATAGGTAGCAGGTACATATGAACCAAGTCTTGCCATAATGGAAATAAGCGCAGTCTGTCTCATATAGGTAGATTTTCCACCCATGTTTGGACCGGTAATAACAAGCATCTGTTTTTTATCCAGACAGATAGAATTGGAGACGAAAGGGGAATCAGTAAGAGTTTCGATAACAGGATGTCTTCCGTTGTCTATTTTGATTATGTGCTGATCACTTAAGATTGGTCTGACGTAATTCCTTCTCTCTGCCAAATCAGCAAAGCCAATAAGTACATCAAAGATAGACAGCTTTGAAGAAAGACTGATTAGACGAGGGAGTTGTTGCTGCAGTTTTCTGATGAGATCATTGAATAGTTCTGCTTCTAAAACTAAGGCTCTTTCTTTGGCGCTTAATGCTTTTTCCTCCAGTGCTTTTAGCTCTGGTGTTATATATCTTTCATTGTTCTTGAGAGTTTGTCTTCTGATGTAGGTTGCTGGGACCTTGTCTGCCTGAGCCTTGGATACTTCAATATAGAAACCGTGAACTGAGTTGAAGTTTACCTTCAGAGTTGCAATACCAGTCTTCTGCTTCTCCTCTTCCTCAATCTTGGCAAGCAGCATTTCAGAACCGTTCATAAGTTCTCTTAGTTCATCCAGTTCCTGGTTGTATCCGTTTGCAATAACGTCTCCGTCTCGAAGAAATGTGGATGGATTGTCGAGAATAGAGTTAGTCAGTAAATCAGCTACGTCTCTCAGTGCATCAATCTGTTCGTTAAAATCTAAAAGGATTTCCTGGTTTGACTGAATTAGACTCTGTTTTAAGGAAGGTATCATTTTTAATGAATCCCTTAAAACAGCCATATCCTTTGGTCTTGAGGAAGACAGACCAATACGGGCGATAATTCTTTCTATATCTCCGATATTGTTCAGTATTGCCTTGATTCCATCCTTATCAGAGTTCATCAGGGCGGAAACCAGATCAAGTCTATGATTGATTTCATTATTATTGCGCAGAGGCTCAATGATCATTTTTCTGATAAGTCTCTGTCCCATAGGAGTTGAGGTATTATCAAGAACAGACAGTAGAGAACCGTAATGTTCTCCTTTGAGGTTACACAATAATTCAAGATTTCTCTGGGCGCATTTATCAAGAATAACAAATGAACTGTTATCATCTCTGCTGATCTGCTTGATATGTTCAATTGACACGTTCTGAGTCTGTTTTACATAATTCAGAAGAGCTCCTGCTGCACAGATTCCTTCTTCTAGATTTTCAATATCAAAGCCGAACAGACTGTTGGTTTCAAACTGTTTACATAAAAGCTTATAGCAGTTCTGAAGATCAAAATTCCATGGAGCCAGTGCTTTTTTTGAACTGATGTCCTGGAATAAAAACATATCCTTGAAATTCTCAGGGTACACGATTTCAATAGGAGAGACCTTATCAAGATAAAGCATCAGTTCTTTTTCATTGGCACAGACTGCTGTCTTAAATGTTCCTGAACTTAATGACAGATAGGCAAAACCGTAATATCTCTTACCCTTGAATACACATGCAATAAGATTGTCTGTTCCGTCAGGAGCAATACCTTCATCGGTTACTGTTCCTGGAGTAATGATCTTTGATACCTTGCGAACCATGGTCTTCTGATTCCCTGGTGTGCCGACCTGTTCACAGATAACGCAGGATTCTCCAAGTTTGATTAGTCTGGCAATGTAATTATCTACAGCATGAAATGGAACGCCTGCCATTGGAATCGGTTCACCATTGTTGGTTCCTCTGCGGGTGAGGGTTAGATCCAGCAGTTTGGCTATTTTCTTTGCATCATCATAGAAGAGTTCATAAAAATCGCCCAATCTGTATAAAACCAGAGTATCAGGGTAATTTGCTTTTATTTCCAGATACTGACGCATCATTGGGGTTACATTCTTATTATTTTCTTCCATTTGAGTTCCAATTTCAGTGAATGTTTTTATTTGCTTCTGTCCAATTCTAATATAAATAATTCTGTGTATATTTATACAGTTATGTCTTAATACATGGAGTTGAAGCCGTTATTTTGTGCAACGTATTCTATCATTTTTGCATCTGCATAGCATTTACGCTTTTTGTCAATTAAATAAAAGAGGGGAAATTGGTATTGTGTATCTGAAAAGAAAAGATTTTTTTTCAATTTTAAAGTTTTTTGTGCTTTGGAAATAACTAATAAAAAATATATTTATCTATATATTGACAATCATAACTAACCTAATTATTATATTTATAGTATTTAGAAACGAGGAACAAAATTATGGCAGCTGCAAAATCATCCAGCACAGGCTCATCATCAAAGTTAGTAGCCAATATTACAAAAGATCCTAAAAAACAGAAAGCTTTAGAAGCTGCAATGGAGCAGATTGAACGTCAGTTCGGTAAAGGTGCGATTATGCGTCTTGGCCAGAATGAACTTGTTGATACTGAAGCAATCTCAACTGGTTCTCTATCGCTGGATATTGCTCTTGGAATCGGCGGTCTGCCAATGGGACGTATTATTGAGATTTACGGCCCTGAATCTTCAGGTAAGACTACTCTGACTCTGGAGCTGATAGCTCAGGCTCAGAAAAAAGGTAAGGTCTGCGCTTTTATTGATGCTGAACATGCTCTTGATCCTATTTATGCAAAAAGACTTGGTGTAAAGGTTGAAGATGTGTTTATTTCGCAGCCTGACACTGGTGAACAGGCTCTTGAGATTTGCGAGACTCTTGTTCGTTCCGGTGGTGTGGATGTTGTTGTAATTGACTCTGTGGCAGCTCTTGTTCCTAAGGCAGAAATTGAAGGTGAAATGGGTGACAACCATGTTGGTCTTCAGGCTAGACTAATGTCTCAGGCCTTAAGAAAGCTGACTGGTATTGTTAAACAGGCAAACTGTATGGTTGTGTTCATTAACCAGCTGAGAATGAAGATTGGTGTAATGTTTGGCAACCCAGAAACCACAACCGGTGGTAATGCCCTAAAGTACTACGCTTCTGTAAGACTTGATATCAGAAAGTCCAATGTTCTGAAAGACAAGGAAGAGGCTATTGGAAACGAGACCAAGGTTAAGGTGGTCAAAAACAAAGTGGCACCTCCATTTAAGACAGCTGTCTTCCAGATTCTGTTTAACTATGGTATTGCCAAGAACGGTGAACTGATTGATCTTGGTGTTAATGCCAAGATTATAAACAAGACTGGAGCATGGTTCTCATATAATGGAACCAAGATCGGTCAGGGTAAAGTCAACTGCATGAAGTATCTTGATGAGAATCCTCAGGTGGCAGATGAGATTGAAGCTAAGATCAGAGAGTTCTACAAGAACAACAATGACTATGGCGATACTGCTTCCATTGGTTCAGCAGAAGAGGAGCAGACTGATTCTCTGGGAGATCTTGGAGATGAAGTCTCAGAAGAGGATTTAATTACTCCAATCCCTGAAGATTTATAGGAAACATTTAATTTTGAATAACACTTTTTATTCAAAAAAGAAGGTTAAGGAATCAGACGCTGCATTGGCAACTAATGCAGCGTTGCGTTTTTTATCCAGAAGGGAATATTCAAAACTTGAGCTTTATCAGAAACTATGTCTTCGTTATACCACTGATGCGGCTAAAGCAGCTGTAAAAAAGTGTGTAGAAAATGATTGGCTTTCTGAAAGTCGTTATATAGAAATGCTTCATAGACATATAATCAGTCAGTGTTACGGCCCATTACGATTTGTTATGGAAGCAAAAAAGAAGGGGATTAACTCCTCATTATATGATGAGTTCCTTAGAGATACTGACTGGAATTCTGTAGCTGTAGCTTTTCTTTCAAAAAAAATCCCGCAAAAAGCTAATCTTTCCTTTGAAGATAAGCAGAAATATCTTGCTGCTCTTGCCAGAAGGGGATTTTCAAACTCCTTATGTACTAATGCTATGGAAGAGTATCTTGGCTCTTCTTTTGATCTGTAAGAGAAATTTATTCTTTCCTGCTTTTTCTAGTGTTTTTTTTCTGCCTGAATCTTTAAAGTAATGCGATCTGTGCGTCAAAACCATGTATAATTCATCACTGTTTAAATTTACAATTTTAGGATCCAATATAAATGTACATGACAACTGATCAGATACGTGATGCGTATTTGAAATTCTTTGAAGAGCACGGACATACAATTGTTCGTTCTA
>NZ_CACVSS010000004.1:0-64002 GCF_902756765.1 uncultured Succinivibrio sp.
GGAAGTGCGTTAGTAACCAGGATTGTTTTTTGAGTCATGTTTTCCTCAGTTATTTTCTTTTTGAATTTTATGAATAATTGGCGAGTATTTTACTACAAAAGGTGAGCTTTGGCACATAAAACACGTTAAATGCGCACTTATAACCCCCTAGAATCAGCAAATGTGCAAAGCTAAAATTGTAGATTACAAGCGAAATGTTTGAAGAAGATATAAAACAAAAATCCACCGCCTTTGGCGATGGACTCTGATTATAATCTGATTCTATATATAGGTTCTCTATTTCTTATGAACAGGATTTATCCCCAGTGCAGGCATGCGGCTGTTCATAGGAAACTGAGATGAGGAAACCTTCATGGCCAGTTTTAACTTGGCACAGTCCTCTGCATCAGGCTTTGCAGTCAGATCACAGTCCTCTGCATCAGGCTTTGCAGTCAGATCTCTAATCTGATTCTTTTTTGAGAAGGTTCCTTCTGTAAGTCTGATATCAACTTTTTTCTTTAAAAGCAGACAGATAAAATCATGCAGCTCAGACTCACTGGCATCACCAGATTCGACTTTACTTAACAGTTTTATTAGTTCTAATGGGTTCTGCATACTGGTTCACCATACCTTACAACGTATTTCAGATCAAAATGTATAAATGACGGAGTCAGATCACATGCCTTGGTAAAAGAATTCACATGATAATACCTTGCCGCAATCTTATTTGCAAAGTTTTCTTTTGAAACCTTCATCGCTCCGATAAAAATGTATCTTCCGGACTGTACATGCATGATAGGTACTTCAAGATCCTTCTTGCCCTGAGCAATCTGGTCGGCAATGGATTTCTCAAGTTCTACCTGATCTGCCCTTGCCTGGAATAAGGCTCCAAAGGCATTTGTACTTGTAACGGCAAAAAATACAAAAAATAAAGCATAAATTGTCATTTTATAAGCTGACTTCAAAGGATTTATATCGTGTTTCTTTAAAGCAGCATATAAAGCTATATCTGCCGCCAGTACAAACATGGTAAAGGGAGCAGCAGAGCGGCCAGGGAAATTAGGAGAGAAAATCATAATTGCCAGAGAAACAAAGCCTAAGGCAAAGCTGTAGTATGAGGCATAAAGCTCTGTTTGGCATTTCTCTTTAAGGTTATTTCTCTTAAAAAGTACCAGGAAGTATACATAGCACAGTATTACAGGCAGATTCTCTATTAATGACACGAAGAAAATCTGAATGGTGTTCAGTAAATGAGGGAAATAATCAAAATTATTCTGAGCCATGCTGTCGTATCTTGCGGCATTGCCTGGAGATAAAGCCAGAACTAAAAAGCCGATACACATGCCGACAAGACCTGCTGCCTGCCATAGAGTAAGCTCTCGTTTATAGAGCTTATATAAACACAGAAGTCCGGTTACAGCACAGATTGCAAAGCCGGTATTTTCATTGCACCAGCCGGCGATAATGCCTAAGACAAACATCATCAGCGCAAACAGTATTCCGTGTTCTGCTCTTTCCTCATTTAAGGCAAAACGGTAAGGCAGCAGATACAGCATAATAAAGGTGGAGGTGAACAGATAATTGCAGGAGGTTACCAGCATGAACACAACTTCACCGTAAGATCTCATGCATACCCATAAACCGATGCTGATAAATACAACAGGTACAAAAGGCATTTTAAAAGGAGAGATCTTTTTGCCGGTACCCATTGAGTAGATAAAGTAAATTAAAAGTACATAGCAAAGTGCAGTTGCCAGTGAGGAGACAACCTTACCGCCCCACAGCAGACATTGAGCCAGAAAATGAGGAGGAGTTCTGCCGCCCCAGGTAAAATAGTGGCGATACTGAGAAACACAGATGTCGTAGAAGGAGGAAACCAGATCCTCGGTGCCTTCAATCAGCTGATATCTGTAGTCATTTGAATAATAAGGAATCAGGAACGCGAAAGTAGCAATAAAACAAAACCAGAGTAAAAGATAGATATTTGTTTTCAGTTGGAACATAACAAACTCGATATTAGTGTAAAATTACAGTAGACAAGTATAGATCAAAGTTTCAAATATTAGTAATTATGCAACTCAAAGACTTATTAAAAGCTGATATCAACCTTTCTTTTTCAAATACAGTTAAACATATCGGTAATCTGAATATCACCGGAATCATTGGAACTATCGGTGCTGTCTATGAAAAAAACGGTGGTCCTTTTCTGGTAATCTGTGCAGATAATTTTGTTGCGCAGAGTATTAAATCAACTTTAGTTGCAGTGCTGCCAAAGGTTAAGGTGGAATATCTTCAGGACTGGGAGACACTGCCTTATGATACCTTATCTCCTCATCAGGATATTGTCTCCTCAAGAATCAGTATTCTCTCCAGACTTAAGTCTCTAAAAAATGAAATCGTTGTCACCACGGTTCAGGCAATCATGCCAAGATTAAGTCCGGTTGACTACATTAAAGCCAACAGTTTCTCAATTTCCAAAGGTGATATCAGAGATATTCAGGAAATCCAAAAAGAGATGACCTCCCATGGATATCTGAGAGTTGAACAGGTTTTAGCTCCGGGTGAACTTGCTATCCGCGGTTCTATTCTTGATATTTACCCTATGGGCTCAGACGTACCTTACCGTATCGATTTCTTTGATGATGAGGTGGATTCCATACGTGTTTTTGATGTGGATACTCAGAGATCATTAGAGCAGATTGATAAGATTGCCCTGCTGCCGGCACATGAATATCCTCTTAATGAAAAGTCTATAAGTGTCTTCAGAAGCAATTACCGTGATGCTTTTATCGGGGCTAATTTTGCATCCCACTCTATTTATCAGGCAATCTCCCGAGGTGCAATTCCTGCAGGTATTGAATACTACATGTCACTGTTCTTCAGTTCTATGAGCAGTATCTTTGAGTATTTAAGTGATGATTACAAGATCATTACCGTTGATGATGTAAAGAAGGCGGTAACTGAATTTGATGTTGAGGCTCACAAGAGAGCTTTAGAGTTTGCAGGAAATTCTGATCATCCTCCTCTTCCGGTATCTCAGGTTTTCTTAAATCCGCAGGAGGTTTTTGATAACCTTAAGAAATATCAGTTAATTGAGCTTTATCAGCAGGCTTTTGATGAAGAGGAGCTTTCCAAAAGAGGCTTCTACAATACTGATTATGTAAAAATTCCTGATATAAGCTATAACCGTCAGGAAAAGGAATCCCAGAATAAATTTATTGCTTTTGTAAGCGACTTTATAGATAAAGGCGGCAGAATTCTGATGTCAGCCCTCTCCGAGGGACGCAGACAGAGTCTGAGAGAAACACTGCCACAGGCTATTATTGATAAGTATGGGATTAAGGCTGCCTCATCCTTTGACGATTTTCTCAATGCCAAAGACCCATTCATGCTGACGCTGGCTCCCTTTGATGAAGGTCTGATTATTCCGTCTGTAAAGCTGTGTTTTTTAACTGAGAATGAAATCTTAGGCTATAAGGTTGTAAGAACCAGAAAAGCTTCCAAAAACTCTCAGCTATCCCAGGATACCATTATTAAAAACCTCTCCTCGTTAACTGAAGGTCAGGTGGTGGTTCACATTGATCACGGTATCGGCCGCTATCGTGGTCTTAAGACCATGGAGATTGGCGGTATTAAAGGTGAGTATCTGACTATTGAGTATCAGAACGGTGATATGCTCAATATCCCGATTACTGCCTTATCCAAGGTCGCCAGATACTCCAGCTCTGAGAATCCGCCTCTCTCAAGATTAGGTTCTGATACCTGGAATAAGCATAAGCAGAAAGCGGTTCAGAAGGTTACCGATGTGGCAGCACAGCTTCTTGATTTATACGCCAGACGTGAAGCCAGCCGCGGTACTAAATTTGTAATCGATGAGAAGTCTTTAGATGAGTTTGCCTCAGGCTTTGGTTTTGTGGAAACCCCTGATCAGAAGGCTGCAATTGATAATACTCTTGCTGATCTTGCCAAGGAACAGCCAATGGATCGTCTGGTCTGCGGTGATGTTGGCTTTGGTAAAACCGAGGTAGCTCTGCGAGCTGCCTTTGTGGTGGCAGCCTCAGGTTCTCAGGTTGCAGTACTGGTGCCAACCACTATTCTTGCTGAACAGCATTATCAGAATTTTATTGAAAGATTTGCCGGAACCGCAATTACAATTGAACTATTATCCCGTTTTAAGACTGCAAAACAGCAGAAGGAAACCTTAGATAAGGTAGCTGCCGGCAGTGTTGATATTGTTATCGGTACCCATAAGCTTTTATCTAAGGATATTAAGTTTAAGAAGCTGGGGCTTATCATTGTGGATGAGGAGCATCGTTTCGGTGTTAAGCAGAAAGAGAAATTAAAGGAGCTGCGTGCCCAGGTTGATCTTCTGACTCTAACCGCTACCCCTATTCCAAGAACTCTTAACATGGCAATGGAAGGCATGCGTGAACTCTCAATCATTGCAACTCCTCCAGAGCATCGTCTTGCAGTTAAGACCTTTGTAATGCAGAACTCTGACACCATTACCCGTGAAGCTATTATGCGTGAGTTAAGACGTGGTGGACAGGTCTACTATCTGCATAATGATGTCTCCACCATCAATCAGAGAGCACAGCAGCTAAGTGCTCTGGTGCCTGAGGCAAAAATCGGTATAGGTCACGGTCAGCTGAATGAAAAAGAACTGCAGAAGGTAATGCGTGATTTCTATCATCAGCGTTTTAATCTGCTGCTGTGTACCACTATCGTTGAAAATGGTCTGGATGTGCCTACCGCCAATACCATTATCATCGACAGAGCAGATATGCTCGGCCTGGCTCAGCTGCATCAGATCCGTGGTCGTGTCGGCCGTTCCCATCATCAGGCCTATGCCTACCTCTTCACTCCGCCAAAGGAGCTTATCTCCAAGGATGCCAAGCTGCGTCTGGATGCAATCTCCTCTCTTGAAGAACTTGGTGCAGGCTTTGTGCTGGCAACTCATGATATGGAAATTCGTGGTGCCGGTGAGCTTTTAGGTGAAGAACAGTCCGGTCAGATAGAATCAGTTGGTTTCTCCTTATACTCAGAAATGCTTGAAGCTGCGGTAAAGGCCCTAAAGGAAGGCCGTGAACCATCTCTTGCAGAGCTGACCTTAAATGAATGTGATATCGATCTTCACATCCCTTGCCTGCTGCCATCTGATTATATTGGAGATATCAATACCAGACTTTCGCTTTACAAGAGAATTTCCTCCTGTGTTACTCCTGAGGAATTTGAAGATCTGAAGGTTGAAATTATCGACCGCTTCGGTCTGCTGCCTCCTCCTGCGGTTAATCTGTTTGAACTCTCATCCTTAAAGAAGCTGGCAACAGATCTTGGTATCAAGAGGATTAATGGAGATGAGAAAGGTGGAATTATTGAGTTTAACAGTGATCATAAGATTTCAAATGACTATCTGATTAAGCTTATGACCACCTGTAAACATAATGAGTACCGTATAACCGGACAGAGTTCCATGCGCTATAACCTGCCTGAAACTCCGGAGTATCCAAGACTTAAGCTTTTAAGACAGCTGCTTTTGGCTTTCGCCGCCAACAGCTCTCTTGCAAAATAGTTCACAATAGCTTTATTTTTTGAGGCGTACTACCAGTGCGCCTCCAGCCTTTAACATGTTTCCTGATGCTTTATGAGAGAATAGAATTTCTGTCTCTTTATCAAAGGCAAGTGCCCTGTCTGTCTCATCGGCATTCAGATAGACTCTGATTCCGTTTCGCTCATAGCTAACAAGTCTGCCCTCGGTCTTTTCAAAGCGGTAGCTGTCCCCTAAAAATTCAGAATTTGAAAGTCTCATCTTAATCAGAGACTGTACCGCCTTAAAGGTATCTTCTCTGGATTTATCCTCCACAATATCCCATCTCATAGGATATCTGCAGTATGGATCATTCTCTCCTTCCATGGCGATCTCAGTACCATAGTAGATACATGGAGAACCTGGCAGAGTTGATAGAATTACCAGCATCTGGATAAAAGCATCGTAGCTTTTGACTCTGGTATACATACGGTCAATATCATGACTGTCAAAGAGGTTGAAAATATTCTCATTAACCTGTTTCTGATACATGGAATAGCAGAAATTTACCGCATACTTAAAGTCTTCGGCAGTTCTGCTTTTGTCCAGGAAGAAATTTGAAAGGTTCTCAAGATAAGGGTAATTCATGACAGAGTCATACTCATCCCCCTGCAGGTACTGTGAGGAGTTAACCCAGATTTCGCCTAAAAGGAAGAGGTCTTTTCGGTAGGCCTTAAGCTCAGCATGAAGTTTCTTGATAAAGGCGTGAGAGATTTCATTGCCCACATCAAATCTGATACCGTCAATATCCCACATATCAATCCATTTTTTGCAGACCTCAATAAAGTAGGACATAACCTCCGGATTATTGGTATTAAGTTTTGGCATATTGTCTACAAAGGCAAAAGAGTAGAAACGACTGTCCTTGGTAGACTTGTGGGTGATGGTAAAATTCTCCTCATCGTTGATGAAGAACCAGTCATAATATTTTGAATTTCTTCTGTTCTCTACAACATCCTTCCAGGCGAAAAAGCCCAGACCGCTATGATTGAACACAGCGTCAATCATAACCTTGATACCAAGTGAATGTGCCTTTTCAACCAGCAGCTTCAGATCCACATTTGAACCGAAATTTGGATCGATATGCAGATAATCGTCAATGTTGTATTTATGGTTGCTGTCGGATACAAACAGCGGATTAAAGTAGATGCCGTTTACGCCAAGTTTATGCAGATACTCAAGTCTGCTCATTGCTCCCTTGAGATTACCGCCGTAAAAGACATTATGTCCAAAGGAGGAAAGATCATCCCATTTACTTAAGGTGCCTTCAAAAGGAGCTTCCTCTCTGCAGAAACGGTCAGGGAAAATCTGATACCAGTAGGTATTCTCCACCCACTTAGGATGAACGCTGATATCCGCCTCATTCATCCAGGCAAACTTGAAATATTCTCTAAAGATTTTCTTCTGGAATTCTTCCTCACTGACAATACCGCTTTCCTGATAAACCATGGTTTCATTGTTATCATCTGTCAGTCTGAAGTAATACTGTAGTCGCTTATACCTAGGTCTGAGTGTTACAGAATAGATGAACTCATGCCTAAGCTCATATTTAAGCTGCATCTCATAAGGCTGTCCTTCCCATGGTGCTGAGGTGGAACAGCCGTTAATATATGGATCATCCGCGAAGATGACAACCTTCTTTATGGTCTTGTTGGTTCTGATGTTTATAATCAGTTCGTCTTTGTTGTAGGCATAGCAGTCATTAAAACCGCTGATATGAGAAATTCCTTCAAGTTTCATATGTCCCCGTACGAATCCAGCCTTTCAGGAAGAAAGACGTCTTCGCCTCCTATGTTGATTTTGATTTATCTTTTTAAGTTTATTTAATTCTAACAAAAAAAACGGATCTGATATTACACAGATCCGCCTTTGTGACTACAGAATATTAAACCGTATTAAATATACTTGAACTTAATCTCTGCGATCTTCTTTGACCATTCCTGAGGTCCGATATGATGAATTGAATTACCCTGTGAATCAACAGCAACGGTAACAGGCATATCTACAACCTTGTACTCACGGATTGCTTCCATACCCAGATCTTCGAAAGCCAGAACCTTAGCTGACTTGATTGCCTTTGAAACCAGGTAAGCTGCACCACCGGTAGCCATCAGATAAGCAGCCTTGTGCTTTTTGATTGAAGCAATAGCCTCAGGACCACGCTCTGATTTACCAATCATGCCGTATAGGCCTGTATCAGCAAGCATAGTCTCTACGAACTTATCCATACGGGTTGAAGTGGTTGGACCTGCAGGACCTACAACCTCATCACCTACTGCAGGAACTGGTCCTACGTAGTAAATGAACTTCTTGTGGAAGTCAACACCGTCAGGTAGAGGCTTGCCTTCCTTGATTAAGTCTGCAACACGCTTATGAGCTGCGTCACGACCGGTTAGAATGGTGCCTGATAATAACAGGGTTTCACCCATCTTCCATGAAGCAATCTCTTCTTTGGTGATGGTATCAAGATTTACACGCTTAACATTTGCATCTGCACCGCCAATCTCGATATCAGGATAATCATCAAGTGATGGTGGAACAAATTCAGCTGGGCCTGAACCGTCAAGAACAAAGTCAATGTGACGGGTTGCGGCACAATTAGGAATAATGGTGGTTGCCTTTGATACAGCGTGGCATGGATAGGTCTTAACCTTAACATCCAGAACGGTGGTGATACCACCTAAGCCCTGAGCTCCGATACCAAGCTTGTTGATTTTGTCATAAAGCTCTAAACGCAGCTCTTCCTCTGCATTCTTAGGACCACGTGCAATCAGTTCCTGAATATCGATTGGATCGTTTAAGGCTTCCTTTGCAAGGATAGCTGACTTCTCAGGAGTACCGCCAACACCGATACCGATGATGCCAGGAGGACACCAGCCTGCACCCATGTGAGGAATTTCGCTTAATACGTAGTCAACAACGCTGTCAGATGGGTTAAGCATACGCATGTGGGTCTTGTTCTCAGAACCGCCTCCCTTTGATGCGATAGCAACCTCAACCTTGTCGCCATGAACCATCTCAATATGAACAACAGTAGGAGTGTTATCCTTGGTGTTGATTCTCTTTCCCAGAGGATCAGTCAGAATTGATTTACGTAGAGGGTTGGTCTCATAGCAGTATGCGCGACGGGTACCTTCATCAACCATTTCCTGAACGGTCATATCACCTTCAAAGCGAACGTCCATACCGATCTTTACGAAACAGGTTACAGCACCGGTATCCTGACATAGAGGACGCTTGCCGATAGCACACATTTTAGAATTTACTAAAATCTGAGCAATCGCATTCTTTGCTGATGGATTCTGCTCGATATCGTAGGCATGCTTCATTGCCTTGAGGAAATCACGTGGGTGATAGTATGAGATATACTGAATCGCATCGCATACGGATTCAATAAAGTCTGCAGTTTTAATTAGTGTTGTCATAGATGGTACATTCCTTGTATTTGTATACAAAAAGACTAACTAATTCTAATCCATTTTATTTTTAATATGTAGATTTAGTTAGCATTTATGTGGAAAACAGCGCAACTTAACAAAAATAATAAAATTTATTAAACAAAATCGTGCTCTGATTCTTAATCCTGGAAGGGAATATCCAAAAATTTAGTCTATTTTTTTTGTGATCCTGATGCCCTTTATTCGTATAAAAATTAGCTATACAGTTTTACATTTAAACGGAATTTAATGTCAAATAGCCTCAACTTGTTGTCAGAGCTCAAAATTTAACTAATAAACTCAAAACAATTCAGCGCTAAGTCGTTATAATATATAAAAGAATAATAAATTGAGATTATGAAATGTTTATAACGATTGCTGTAATTTTTGTACTTTTGGCAACATTTCTGCTCATAATCATTAACATGTACAGTGATTATGTTTCCCGCAGAGAGCAGGATGCTAGACTGATTGCCAATAAAGCTAACAATATTATTGCAGAATGTGAAGAACTTTTGCTGAATCAGTCACAGGTGGCTTTCTCTAAGACACTGGTGCTGGTGCTTCATTATCGTATTATTCGTGCCCTGCGTAAAAGAGCCATTGATCCTAAACGCCGTGAAGAAGTCAAAGAGCGTATCGCCAATGAAGAGCGCATGATCAATGAAATAAAGCAGACCTATAAAGATTCCAATGCCTTTAAAGCACCTGAAAATGATGCCATGGCTCTGACTCAACTGCGTACCATCAGACATTTACGCGGTATTCTCAAGTCAGAGATGAAGTCTGGTGTACCTATCAATCCAACTCTTATCAATAAGGAAGATCGCAGACTTTATGTTCTGGTTCTGAAGGTTAATCTTTCAAACCTGATTCAGAAGGTTTTTGAGATGAAGCGCTTAAAGCAGACCGGAACCTGCAAGACTCTGATTGAAAAAGGTCTTTCTGTAATTAAGCAGTCTGGTGTCAAGGATAACTGGATTCAGGAAAAAGAAGATCTTCTGGCAAACATGCTTACAGGACTTAATGCCGAGAAGAAATCCTCTGCCGCAAAGCCTAAACAGGATGCAGCTCAGGGACAGGATGACAAGAGTGATCTTGATGAGATCTTCGGTGATAAGAAGAAGTGGTAAGTCTTTTCTATTCTTTACATTATTTCATGAGGTTTTCGGCAATGTTTTACATTGCCTTTTCTTTTTTTGAGGACTAGATTTTTTTAATCATTTTTTTTCTCCTTATTTATATTATCCTCCCAAAGGAGAAATTTTCAGATAATACAGGTTTGTGACGATTACAGTTCCTGAATAAAAAAAATCAAGATCATATAGTAAAGAATCTGTTGTGAATGTTTAAAAAAGATAAAACCGGCATAAAGCCGGTTCAGACAAAAGATTTAAGGAAGACAGAGATTATATCTCAGTTGGAATTTCAAATGCAGAAGGAGGAACATTTGCACATTGAGCACGATGCTTTAATGCTGCATCTAAAAGTGTAACTGCAAGCATTGCCTCTGCAATCGGAACTGCTCTGATACCGACACAGGGATCATGACGTCCCTTTGTTACTATTGAAGTAACCTTGCCCTCTTTATCAATGGTATTTCCTGGTACCAGAATACTTGATGTTGGTTTTAAGGCCATCTTTACAATGATTTCCTGACCGGAACTGATTCCTCCTAAAATACCACCGTTGTGATTTGACATGAATCGCTCAGGGGTAAGCTCGTCACGTGCTTCAGATCCTTTCATTGAAGCCATATCAAAACCATCGCCAATCTCAACACCTTTTACAGCATTGATTCCCATCATAGCGTAGGCAATCTGAGCATCAAGACGGTTGAAGACTGGATCACCAAGCCCAACCTTTACTCCGTGGGCTCTGACCTGTACACATGCTCCGACAGAATCACCTGCAGTTGCAAGTTCCTTAAATAAAGCCTTTAAATCCTCTATCTTTGCTGGATCTGCAAAGTTGAACTCGTTCTCTGATGCAGCCTTTGGATCATAGATATCTGTTTTAATATTACCGATCTGGGTAACACAACCATCTATTGTGATATTGAAGAGTTTTCTTAAAACCTGTTTTGCGACAGCTCCAGCAGCTACTCTCATAGCTGTTTCACGAGCTGAGGCTCTTCCACCGCCACGGTAATCTCTGATACCGTATTTTGCAAGATATGTATAATCAGCATGTCCTGGACGGAAAGAATTCATAATTGCAGAATAATCTCCAGAACGCTGAGAGGTGTTCTCAATAATCAGACCCAAAGAGGTGCCTGTGGTTTTGCCTTCAAACACACCAGAGATAATTCTAACCTGATCCGGTTCATTTCTTGGAGTACCGTATCTGGTTGAACCAGGACGTCTTCTGTCAAGGTCTGGCTGAATAACGCTTTCATCAAGTTCAATTAGAGGTGGAACACCGTCAATAATTGCTGCAAGAGCCGCTCCGTGACTCTCTCCACAGGTCGTAACTCTGAAAATTTCTCCGAATGTATTAGCGGGCATTATTTACCTCTAAAGCTGCCTTTTCAAAGACATCATGATAGGCTCTTAACTGCTCTACTCCGAGGATGAACACTCCAGTGCCACCACGTTTGAGATCAACAAAATGGAATGGTACGGTTGGGAATAAATCAACCAGCTGTTCTTCTGAATTGCCAACTTCCATAATCAGGATACCGTCATCATTCAGATAATCTCCTGCCTTGGCAAGGATTTTCTTTGCACAGTCAAGACCATCATCGCCTGAGCCTAATGCTAGATCAGGTTCACAACGGAATTCGTCCGGCATTGTGGCAAGATCATAGCTATCCACGTATGGAGGATTTGCTACAATCACATCATACTTGTCGCCCTCAGGAAGATTCTCGAAAAGATCGGATTTTATTGGGAACACACAGTCCTCAAGACCGTAGCCTTCAATATTGATATTGGCAACTTCCAGAGCCTCATCAGAGATATCTACCGCATCAACCTCTACATCTCTGTCAAAATGGAGTGCAATAGCGATAGCTATACATGCTGATCCTGTACACATATCAAGCACTCTCTGAGGCTGGCTGTCCACGTAAGGGTCGAAACCTGATTCAATAAGTTCTGCAATTGGTGATCTTGGAATAATGACTCTGTCATCAACATAGAATTCTTTTCCGCAGAAGAATGCTCTGTGTGTCAGATATGGTGTTGGAATTCGATTTAAGATTCTCTGGCAGGCAATCTTGCCGATAAGCTCCCTCTCGCTTTTGGTTAGCTTTGAGTTAAGTGTAGACTCATCACAAGGTGGCTGAAGATGCATTACAGCCTGTACAATCTCAATGGCTTCATCCCAGTAATTTGCAGTTCCATGGCCAACATATATTGAATAGCTGGCAAAGCAGGATACAAGATAACGAACAACATCCTGAACAGTTGTTAATTCGTCATTAATTGAAGTGGTAATCTGTTCTGCACTAGGCAGTTCGTCCAATAATGAATGAATGATTGCAATTTCTTGATTATTCTGAAGTTTCGACATATATGTATTTTAAATAAATTAAAAATGAAGTGTATACATGATTATTATATCACAGTACAAATCTTGTGGTTTTTATGGGATTTGAATAGAAAATTGATCTAATCCTGTGCAGGAAATATTGTTGTATTTCTCTGTTTGAAGCCTATATGGAAAGCTTGTACATGCTGATTTAAAGCTTTATACTTTTTGTATCTCACAACTATGGTGTTTGTAGCTAACATTTGTATTAGAAATTGTTTTATCGTAGTTAATTCCAACTAAAATTAGATTTCCTTTGTAGTGATGTAGTCTGTCAGGGTAATTCTGTTTTTTTATTTGTGTTATTGCACAGTCAACATCTTTTTCATATTTAAATTCGATAAGAATGGCAGGAATATCTGTTTTCTTAGGAATGAAAGATAAGTCAGCATAACCTTTACCTGTATCTAATTCAGGAATAATAGTGTAAAGATCCTGTGCAGCATAATATGCAAGCAAAACTGCATAAGATAATGCGGCTTCACTATGATAGGTTCTGTTTCCTGCTTTATCATGAGCTGCTTCAAGTAAAGAAGCTACTGTTTTTGCATCACAGTTCCAGGTTGCTTCAAGCAGTTTTTGAGAATTATCTAATGCTTTAAATGTAACTGACCAGTCTCTGTTTGTAGTAGAAGATTTAAATACTTCCAGCACTTCATTATTTGGAATATAAATCTCTTTTGTTTCTGCGTAATAACCAAGATACCCCAGGTGAATAAGCATGGTAAGGATATCATCCTTACTGTGGAAAGTTGTCATATCATTTTGATAGCCAGTAATATCCACTTTTATACGCCCGCCTTTCATCAGGATAGAAATATCCTCTTTTAGACCATCGAAATTCCATTCGATATACTGTTTTAAGGCTTCATATGTTTCAGTTTCATTCCAGTAGTTGTTTAGTATTCCTGTTCGAGTTGCTTTAACAACAGATAAGGGATTAAAAATAGAATACTTTTGTGCCGCTGGAGATGTTCCTGTTGATATAAGCTGTTCGTGATAAGGATCAGGAGGAACGGTATCGCTTAATAAATATCCATCGTACCAGTCTTTTATATTGTTAAAATTTCTACCGTACTTTTGGGATAGAGTAAAAACCTCATCTTCAGTGAAACCAGCAAATGACGCAAGCTGCATAGGAAATGTCATTGAATATTCATCAAACATATTTAAGGCAGAATGCTTGCCATATTTTTTTATAGGAAGAATTCCTGTCATATAGGCTAGTGAAATGTATTCCTTATCTTTAAGCCAGTCTCTTAAAAAGTCCAGATATTTCTTATGATCCTCCTTATTTTCCTTGTATTCTCTGAAGATTGCATCCCATTCATCAATAATGACAATAAACTGTGTTTTTGTGCTGTCGTAGATACTGTTCATTACAGTTCTGAGATTACATCTGCTACTGTATCTGACTTCAGGATAAGCTGCTTTTAACTCTGAGATTACCTCGTCGGAAAGGTAATCAATCATGTCTCTGATATCTTCAGAATCTTCTAGAAAATCCGTCATAACAAGACGAATAACATCGAATTTACCAAGATATTTGTCCCAGAATTGAGTCTCTGATGATTTATGATTTAGACAAATCTTTAATGATTTAAAAAGAGAGTAACTGTCATCTCCTTTTCCATAATAAGCACATAGCATATCAGCTGCCATGGTTTTACCGAAACGGCGTGGACGGGAAACACTTATATATCTCTGATTTGTATTAATAAGAGTATTCAGATAACGAATCATTTCACTTTTATCCACAAAGATTTCAGAATTAACTGCCATCTGAAATCTCATGTTTCCTGGATTTAGATAAGTGCCCATCTTTTACTCCATCCAAAAAAATAATCTTTTTTTATAGTCTATCATGCAAAAAACTAAATAAATAAAAAAACAATTGTTTTTACAGACATAATTTAGGATTGTATGGGAAAACACGATCAGCTACCTATTTCTTATAAGACAAAAAAATACCCTCAAATTTTGAGGGCACTCTTCCATCCCCATTTTCCTGAGGATTAACTTAATGAGATATCTAGTAATGATCTACATTTAAACGGTATGCAAACTCACCTGCACACTCGTTGATTTCCTTACAGATTTTAAGAGATTTAGTATCCATCTTTACGGTTGCAAGCACTCTGCCGCAATCGAACTCGAATACTCCACTTCCCTCTAGTACAAACTGACCTTTGAAAAAAGAAACTACATATTTAGCTATTTGTTTAGGAATATACTTCTTAAATACTCTCATCAGTGTATTAACCTTATGTTGATATCTTTCAAAAAAAGTAAATATATAAAAATTTCACATTTCAAAATAAACTTTACAACTTAAATATTAGGATAAAGTTATAAAGTTTGCTGTGAAAAGAGCATCAATTATTTATTTAATAACAGTTTTTTATTATTTTTGTGACTTGTTCAATTTTATAAAATCATGTTTTTAAGAATGAGACATGACTTACAAGTTATTTTGCAAAATTGTGAACAAGAAATATGACGTACCTAGAATAAATAATCATTCTCATATGGAGAAACAAATCTCTCGTATTTAGCCCGGACGCCATTATAATCCATTACAAGAGCGCAGCCAGTACCAAATTGAGGTGGGATTGTGATTTTTTGATTCAGGTCATAGGAAAGTATTTCTACGAGAGGTAGATGAGATACCAGAATAACGTTATCGTACATATCACAGTTGACATCAATAAATGAGATCACATTGTGCGCATTACCTGATGGAGTTAAGTCTGGAATATATTCAATCTTATCCTTGAAGTCTAACTTGTCGGCTATGATGGTTGCAGTCTGCATGGCTCTGGTTTTAGGTGAACTGTATATTTTTGTGGCTTTAAAGAATTCCTTGAGTTTTGCGCCGACCTGTCCGACTTCCTCCTGTCCCTGACCGGATAAAACTCTATCTGCATTCTCATAAATGGCATCGCCATGTCTAATTACTATAATCTTCATATGTCACACCAGAATACTGTTTGCTAACTGACTATAAGTTACACTTTACACAAATTTATTTTACACCGTACTTCTTTCTATTTTTCATATTTAAGTCGAAGAAATTAAATTTTTTTCAGTTAAAATATAAGTAGTTAAGGTCTTTTCTTAAATATATCACCTGTTTCTTACAGGTTTTACAGCTTTATTAAGGTTACTATGGATTATAAGTATCTGAAAAACTACAGGAATTTAAGAGCATTCTTTAAAGATGCCTCTTCTGAAGAAATTCAGTTTATTATCTCTAAACTAACCGACTTTTACGCTGAAGTTAAGAATAAGGAAGAACAGGCAGAAAAGCTTGAAAAAGCCAGAATACAGTTCTTAAATGGTGTGCTTGATTCGCTTGATGATCATAACTTTACCGTTGAAGATCTTATGGCTCTGAAGAAAACAGCTGTAAAAGTGAACCGTTCAAAAATGAGACCACGCTACATGTATTACGACGTTGACGGTAATGAGTGCCTATGGTCAGGTCAGGGAAAGATTCCAAAAGCCATGCAGCAGGTAATGCAGCGTGATGGAATTACGGACAAGAATCACTATCTGATTAAAGACAGTGATTAGTGTTTTTTGAATCTCTGCTGTCTGTAACAGCATTTTTTTTACTGAATAGATGCGTTGATATCTACAAGAGCTTTAACAGGATCTTCTGCCTGAGTAATTGGCCTGCCGATAACCAGATAATCTGAACCTGCGGCAATTGCCTCGGCAGGAGTCATGATTCTCTTCTGATCGCCAATAGATGCTCCTGCAGGTCGTATGCCAGGTGTAACACAGATAAAAGGTGCAGCTACATTTGTCTTAATCAGAGTTACTTCCTGAGCTGAAGATACAACACCATCCAGTCCAGACTCTTTTGCAAGTTTAGCAAGTCTTATTACCTGCTCTTTTGGTTCTGCAGTAACACCAATAGAATTAAGCTGAGATGAATCCATGGAGGTTAATACAGTCACTCCAATAAGGTAAGGTCTTTCTCTGTATTTTGATAAAGCTTCAGCTGCAGCGCTCATCATTACAGGACCACCTGAGGTATGTACGTCTACAAGCCAGACTCCAAGATCAGCTGCAGCCTCGCAGGCTCTGCTTACTGTGTTTGGGATATCGTGATATTTTAAATCCAGAAAAACCTTAAAACCTTTATCAACAAGCTTTGCTACGAATTTTGGACCAGCAGAGGTAAAGAGCTCATTTCCTACCTTTAGTCTGCATAAATCACCTGAAACTCGGTCTACAAACTCAAGTGCTTTTTTCTCATCGTTATAATCTAAGGCAACAATAACCTTGGATTCTTTCATTTTAATCTCCATCCAATCCAATCTTAGGTTTTAAGCTTTCCCATTTTCTGCAGGAAGGACACTGCCAGAACATTATCTTTGACTCAAAGCCGCAGTTAGGACAAGAATACTTGTTGCTCAGAGCAATCTGTGCATCAAGAATACTCTTGATTTGCATTATTGATTCATTACTGGTTGCATCATTGCCGTGAGAACGAAGCTCAAGCAGTGCAGAAAAAAGTTTTAAATTTGATTTGTTTTTTATAAAGGACAAAAGCAGCGCTTCAGCATCATCCTTGCCTGACTGCTGTTCAACAGTCTTAACAAGTTCTACCATGGCCTCTGCAGAATTGGTTCTGTGAACCAGATCCTCGAGTGCAAAACGATAATTTGGATCTGCACTGTTAGGAAAACATTTTTTCAGTTTTTCAAGACAGATGACACCAGAATTAGGCTCAATAATGCTTACCTCTTTGATAAGCTGACTTGCCTTTAAAAGATTATTCTGAGATACAAGAATCTCTGCAAGCTCAAGTCTTGCTCTGATGCTTTTTTTACAGCAGTCAATAGCTTTACGGTAATTAGCAGCGGCCTGCTCTTTATCTCCATTCAGATACAGCTGTTTTGCAATCTCACAGTAATACTGACTGACCTGCATTGACTGTCTGCCCTCAAGAGTATCGCTGTAACGGTTTGCAATCTCAATTGCCTTAACATAATCCTGCTCTTTTTCATATACACTTAAAAGCAGAACGGCTGATTCATTCTGCAGTCTTGGGATATCAACAGTTTTAACTAGGATATCCTCTGCCCTGTCCAGAAGGCCTGCACTGATAAAATCACGGCTTAATTCAAGTAGCGAAATCTCTTTCTCGCTGTCATCAATATTTTCATCTGAAGACATTTTCTCGTGCAGTGCGATTGCCTTGTCAACCTCACCTCGCTGACGGAAAAGATTACCTAGGGCAAGAGATGATTCAAAGGAAGGATCTTTACTGTTCAGGAAGGCAATAAACTTATCAACAGCCTTTTCCTGTTTATTATTTAGAAGATAATCAAATCCTTTTAGATAATTGGAATTCTGTTTGTTTTTTAAATTCTGCTGTTTCTGCCTGGAGGAGTTATAGCCCATGTAATAGCCATAAACAGCAGCAATAGGAAGGAGTAAAAATAGAAGTTCAAACATTTATTCTTTTGCTGTTTTTGAATCATTCTGTTTGTCGACTTCTTTTTTCAGCTTGTTCAGAGCTGATTTTGCTGATTTCTCTTTAAACCAGAGTTTTAAACATAGAAGCAGACTTGCATAGATTCCCAAAATAAAACCAAAAATCACACCTATCACTAATACAGATGCAACAGGAATTTCTTTTTGAACAAACAGAAAATCGAACATGACCTTAGCATCATTGGCACTGCCGATTGCAAGACCCACAACCGCCAGAAATACAAAGACAATAAAATAAAACCAGAACTTAATCATGCCGATCCTCATAATTTCTAATGAATATAATAACATAAAGCGCAACAAAGCAAATGTTTTTCATTTACCTGATGCGCTCCTGCCCTAGATGCTTCTCTAGGCTTAAGTATGATTATGAATGAAGTGTTATTTAAGAATATTTACACGTTCTCTAAGCTCGACACCAGGTTTGAAATGAACTACCCTGCGACGACTCAGATTAACCTGTTCACCGGTCTTTGGATTGTGTGCTACACGAGGCTCATGAATTCGAACTTCAAAACTTCCAAAGCCACGGATCTCGATACGATCACCGGCTGAAAGAGTTTCAATCATGATTTCAAAAATCTCGCGAACAGAATTATCTACTGTAATAGGATTCTGATAAGGAAATTTCTTAGCTAAAGCCTCAATTAGTTCGGCACGTGTCATAATATTCTCCTAACCCGCACAATCATTCTTTACTCTTTAATAATAGCAAGTATTATTTTTTTCTCTATGATTTAAAAGAATAATTTAAAAAAAAGAGAAAATTTTTAGCTGTTTTTTGACGTATAGCTAATTTTAAGTTAAGGAAAAATAAAACATAATTAATTTAATGTTTATTTTTTAATAAGTTAATTATAGTTTATTATTCGTATATTTTCTAAACTTTTATTAAAATCATATAGTTAATATATTTATCACCTTTTCCTTAAAAAAAGTCTTATTACTCGTTACAATTCGCTTTTCTCTAAGACTTTTTTTCTTTTTTTTACGGACTGTTCATTTCTGCTATAGCTATTTTTTATAACCAAGAATAGAAAAATAGTATTTGAAATAAATTAAGTTTTGTAAAAGAATATATACATAATCTGATGACGAAGAAATCGTTGTCATTCTGATAAATAAATCAAAAATAGAAAATTTTTGAAGGTAAGAATTATGTTTCAGAATAGAAATAACTCCTCTTTATTTATTACAAAATTCATTCTCTCTGGCGTATACCTGAATATGCCCATGTCTTTACGCAGTTTTCTCTGTTAATGAAAACCTGTTACTAAAACAGCCAAGGTGAATTTTTAAATAACCTCATCAGTCCGATGCTGGTTTTATGTATTCATCATGTAGGCTTCTCTAACCAAATAAGATAAATAAAAACAGACAGATCTCTTATATCGCTGTTTCTGAATTTCTTTATCTGACCTCTGTTTTATGTATTAAAGATTCATCGCGGGAGATATTAAAATGAATCTTGATATAAAAGAATATGTAGAAAAAGAATTTTATTATCTGCACTCACACCCAGAACTGTCATACCAAGAGTATGAAACCACAAAGCGATTAAAAACTGACCTTCAGGACAGTGGTATTGAAATACTACCTTATCATCTGGATACAGGAGTGGTTGCGAGCATAGGTTCTGGCGAGAGAACCGTTGCCCTTCGTGCCGATATAGATGCGCTTCCGATTCAGGAAGAGGCTGATGTAGCCTATAAATCATTATCTGATGGAGTTATGCATGCCTGCGGCCATGACAGTCATACCGCAATTATTCTCGGGGCGGCACTGCTTTTAAAGCAGCATGAGCAAGAGCTTAATGGCAAGGTCCGAGTCATTTTTCAGCCGGCAGAAGAAGCTCCAGGAGGAGCAGGCAAAATAATTGAAGCCGGTGCTCTTGATAATGTTTCCGCTATTTTCGGTATTCACAGTGCTCCTTTTTTTGACGTAGGAACCGTAGGTATTTTAGCTGGACCAACACATGCTGCAGTCGAAAAGTTTGAACTGATTTTTGAAGGTAACGGCACTCATGCGGCTCACCCGAATCTGGGAAAGGATACAGTTCTTATCGCCTCTCATTTTATAACAGCAATCCAGAGTATCGTCTCACGAGAAATTGATCCGGTTGATTCCGCTGTGGTTTCTGTTACCCATATTCAGGCTGGTAATACCTGGAATGTAATTCCCCAGAGTGCTTATCTGGAAGGAACAATTCGCACCTATACAAAAGAAGCACGAGCTCTTGCAAAAAAACGTTTTGAAGATATTGCAAAGGGAATTGCCTCAACTTTTGGAATCAGCGCCTCTCTGAAATGGACTGTCGAAATTCCTGCAACCTTTAATGACTATAAGCTTGAGCAGCTTGCAAGAACTACAGCTTTAGAAGAAGGTTTTATTGTTGAAGATGCTCCCCGTTCTCTTGGCGGAGAGGATTTCAGTCTATATCAGGAAAAAATCCCTGGTTTCTTTATCCTGGTTGGAACCGGTAAATCCTATCCTAATCACAATCCAAAATTCCGTGTTGCTCCTGAGGCACTTTATCCTGCTTCAAAATATGTTGCAAAACTGGTCAGAAAGTATTTGGAGTCATAGTAATGGAAAGCTCATATTCACCGATTATCAGTTTTAAAAACATCTCAAAAGAGTATTCAAGAAACAAAGTAATTACCAAGGCTCTGGATAATATTTCACTGGATATTGAAAAAGGAGATATCTATGGCCTGATAGGTTCATCAGGAGCTGGTAAGTCCACTCTTCTAAGAATGATTAATGCTCTAGAAGTTCCTACCTCTGGTAAGGTTTTTGTAAAGGGAATAGATATTAACGAAATATCTGCCAAGCAGCTTTCTATGCTGCGCAAAGATATCGGTATTATCTTTCAGGATTTTAATCTGCTAGAGTCCAAAAATGTATTTGATAACGTTGCAATTCCGCTGATCCTCAAACACACTCCTAAAAATGAAATTTCTACCAGAGTAGCAGAACTACTGAAATTCGTCGGACTTGAGGATAAGGCTTTGTCTCTGCCCAAAGAACTCTCAGGCGGACAGAAACAGCGTGTAGGTATAGCAAGAGCTCTGGCTACAAATCCTTCAGTGCTTTTATGTGACGAAGCAACTTCTGCTCTGGATCCGAATACAACAGAGTCAATTCTTGAGCTTTTACAGAGAGTAAATCAGGAGCTGAAGGTTACTATCATCTTTGTAACTCATACTATTCGTGTGATCCAGAAGATCTGTAACAAGGTGGCGATTCTCGATGGCGGAAAACTAATTGAACATGGCCGAGTTATTGACGTCTTCTCCAATCCCAAAAGTGAGATTGCCAGAACCTTTGTTGAGTCTGTTATTCCAAGCAGAATTCCTCAGGGAATTATCGATGAACTCAATAATTATCATGATTATTACAAACTTATCAGAATCTATTTCTATGCAGAGAATGCAACGGATGATGTTATCTGGCAGATCAATAACCGACTGAATGTGCATACCAATGTGATGTTTGCCTCCGTAACTGAAATCCAGGGGCTCGTTCTCTCTATTATTACACTGCAGATAACCGGTAATGAGGAGGATTATCTAAAAGCAGCCTCCTATATCCGCTCTAAAAACATAAGCTATGAGGAGATTCAATTATGAACGAATTACTTGTGAAAACATTTTCCATAACCTCAGATCAGCTTATTCTCTGTGCCAATCAGACCCTGTATATGGTCTTTGTTTCTCTGTTTTTAGGCTCGGTTATAGGCTTCATTCTTGCCTTTATCCTGGTACTTACCAAAAAGAACGGCCTTAAGGAGAATAAAGTTGTATTTACTGTTACCAGTACAGTCATCAACTGCCTGCGCTCAATTCCATTTGTAATTCTTCTTGTTTTCATTCTGCCTGTAACAAAAGCCATTGTAGGAACCAGAATCGGTACCACTGCAGCGCTGGTTCCACTGATTACCTTTATCAGTCCATATTTGGCACGACTGTTTGAAAACTCTCTATTAGAGGTTAAGGCTGGAATTATAGATGCGGCCAAAGCCATGGGAGCTAATACTCTGCAGATTATTTTCTATTTCTGGCTACCAGAGGCAAAAGGATCTCTGATTCTGTCAATCACCATTGGTGCTATATCTCTTCTTGGTGCAACAGCTATGGCCGGTGTAATCGGTGCAGGCGGTATAGGTGATCTTGCCCTCACCTACGGCTATGAACGAATGAATTCCCCCCTGATGCTTTTTACTGTGATTGTTCTGATTATTTTTGTTCAGGCAATTCAGTCGATCGGAAACTATTTTGCTAAGAAATCTAAACGTATATAAAACATATAATGGAGTTAATTATGAAAAAGTTAGTAATCGCAACCCTGCTGTCATCAGCACTCTTATCGTCAGCTTTTGCTTTTGATGAGTCTCATTCAACTCTGACCTTCAGCAAGTCTCAGGGACCTTATTCAGAACTTTTCATTTCAGGAGTTCAGCCTATCCTTGAGAAACAGGGCTATACCGTTAAAGGTGTAGATCTCTCAGATCTGCTGCAGGCTGATTTAGCTCTGAATGAAGGTGAGGTTGATTTCAACGTTGAACAGCACACTGCATACCTTGAGAATTTCAATAAAACCCAGGATGGTCATCTTGTACCTCTGACTCCTATTCCTACTGTTCCTGCCGGTATTTACCCTGGTGCAAAAAAGGATTTAACCGAGATAAAGGACGGTGACACTATTGCTGTTCCTAATGATGCGTCAAATACCGCAAGAGCATATAACATTCTGCAGAAAATTGGCTGGATTAAGCTTGACCCAAAAGTTGAACCTTCAAAGGTTACCAAACTTGATATTGTAGATAATCCTTTCAATCTTGAATTTGTGGAGATGAAATCTCTTAATATTCCTGCAGTGGCTACAGACTTTGCCTATGTTGTGATCACAGGCTCAGTTGTCTATAACGCTAAGGTTCCACCTGAGTCAGTGCTTGCTCAGGAAGATATCGCTCCTCACCTGCTGCTGCAGCTGGTTGTTCAGGAAAAGAATAAGGATTCTGTCTGGGCTAAGGATATCAAGGATGCCTATCAGTCAGAGGAATTTGCTAAATACATTAAGGAAAACAATACCGGTTTATGGTACGTTCCTGAGTACAAGTAATATTAAAAAACAGCAGTATCTTTTTGAGGATACTGCTGTAAATCCTGATAACTGCACTGTTTGTCAGTGATAACAGATTCTAGAATACGGCTATTGTGTAATCAGCCTCAAAAGTCTGACCTGCTGAAAGCTTCTGTTCCTTGTATTTCTGCTCCAGACTACCCTCAAAGCCCTTGTCATCTGCTCTTCCAATCCATGGCTCAAGACATACGAAAGGTGCATTTTTCTTTGTGGCAGACCAGATTCCAAATGAAGGGAAGCCTTTTGCCTCAAGAGTGATATAAGGTTTCTTATCACTGTAGCATAGTGATACCTTTTCAACTTCGTATTCATCAAAGATCAGGGCGTCATTATCAAACATGCTCTCTTTAATCTTATAGTAGCCTTTGTCTGTATCAAGAGAAAACGCTTTGCTGTTATCAACAGTACCTTCTTCAGGATCAAGTAGTTTGTATGAAACAGAATTCTTTCCTTCAAAGAAAAGATAATAATCTTCTTTTGAATCAGCTGTACCTAAGGCAGGTACATTAAAGGCAGGATGTCCTCCAATTGAGAAATACATGTTATCAGAACCTGTATTAACAACTTTCCACCCTACACGAACTTTATTGCCTTCAAGTGTATGTCTGATAATAAGTTCAAAATCAAAAGGATAGACCTTTAGAGTATCTGGAGTTGATTTTAATGAGAATACAATCTCCTTATCAGTTTTTGAAACCAGAGTGAAATCCAGATCACGGGCAAAACCGTGCTGGCCTAAACTGTACTCCTTTCCCTGATAGGTATAGGCATTGTTTCTTACTTTGCCTACGATTGGAAATAATACCGGAGCATGACGTCCCCAGTAGGTCTTGTCCGCGTTCCATAAGACTTCACGACTGTTTTTCTTGTCATAAACAGATGAAAGCTGAGCTCCGGATTTATCAACGCCAATTTTTAAAAATTCATTCTCTATATATTCCATACGATAGTCCTTATTGTTCTGATATGGATTATTTTGCATCATTTAAGAGAAAAAAAGAATCAGATCCAAAAAGAATCTCTATATAGTGCTCTGATCATTTCCTAGAAAAAAACAAAACCCGCTACCGGAATAACCGATAACGGGTCATATAAATAAGAGCACCGAATCACTCAGTGCTCAAATCTATAATTACTGCTTGTTAGCTGCAGCGAAAGCAGCTGCCATAGCGGTAGTTGTAGGCTCAGCAGCCTGCTGATTTACAGACTCTAAAGCTTCCTTCTCCTCAGCCTCGTCCTTAGCACGAACTGATAGAGAAATCTGACGGGTCTTGCGATCAACGTTTACGAACTTAGCCTCGATTACATCGCCTTCCTTAGCAACAGTGGTAGCGTCCTCAACACGGTCACGTGATAGGTCAGCTGCCTTGATGTAGCCGGTGATGCCATCAGCTAACTCTAGGGTAACACCACGTGCATCAACAGCAACAACCTTGCCTGATACAATAGCACCCTTACGGTGAGCTGAAACGTAATCTGCAAATGGATCCTCAGAGATCTGCTTTAGACCTAGAGAAATACGCTCTCTCTCTGGATCAACCTGTAGAACGATAGCGGTGATTTCGTCACCCTTCTTGAAGTTGCGAACAGCTTCTTCACCTGACTGCTGCCATGAGATGTCAGATAGGTGAACTAGACCATCAATACCACCGTCTAAGCCGATGAAGATACCGAAGTCAGTGATTGACTTGATCTTACCGGTTACCTTCTCACCCTTTGAGTGAGACTCAGCAAACTCTACCCATGGGTTTGGCTTGCACTGCTTTAAGCCTAATGAAATGCGACGACGCTCTTCATCCAGCTCAAGAACCTTAACCTGAACCTTATCACCTACTGATACAATCTTAGATGGGTGAGTATTCTTGTTGGTCCAATCCATTTCTGAAACGTGTACTAAGCCTTCAACGCCATCAGCGATCTCAACGAAGCAGCCGTAATCAGTTAGGTTGGTTACCTTGCCTTCAATAATTGAGTCAACTGGGAAGCGAGCTGCGATGTTTGCCCATGGATCCTCACCAAGCTGCTTTAAGCCTAGAGAAACACGTGAACGATCGCGGTCGAACTTAAGTACCTTAACAGTTACTTCCTCACCAACCTGAACAATCTCTGAAGGGTGCTTTACACGCTTCCAAGCCATGTCAGTGATATGTAGTAAGCCGTCAACACCACCTAAGTCTACGAATGCACCGTAGTCGGTTAGATTCTTAACGATACCGGTTACAGTCTGACCCTCAGCTAGATTTGCAAGTACGCTCTCACGATCTGCTGAATTCTCAGTCTCGATAACAGCACGACGTGAAACAACAACGTTGTTGCGCTTCTGGTCTAACTTGATAACCTTGAACTGCTGCTCTTTGCCTTCGATGTGTGAAGTGTCACGTACTGGACGTACATCTACTAATGAGCCTGGTAAGAAAGCACGGATGCCACCTAACTGAACGGTGAAGCCACCCTTAACCTTACCATCGATAACACCGATAACAGTCTCGTTCTTGTTAAATGCGTCTTCAAGCTTGATCCAAGCTTCGTTACGCTTTGCCTTTTCGCGAGATACCTGAGTCTCACCGTCGCCTGATTCTACAGACTCTAAAGCTACGTCTACTTCGTCACCAACCTGAACTTCGATTTCACCCTGAGCATTGTAGAACTGCTCCTCAGGAATAGCAGACTCTGACTTTAGACCAGCGTCTACGATTACGAAGCCGTTGTTAATTGCTACTACAGTAGCCTTGATCATTGAACCAGGACGTGTTTCAACATTCTGTAATGACTCTTCGAAAAGTTGTGCAAATGATTCCATTAAGGTTTCCCAATAAAGCCCCGAAGCCTCATGCTTTAGGGGGTTGTAAAAAATATGCCGTCATCCATGACAGCACAACAAAAAAAAATCCGTTTTAAATGTCAAACTTTAGTGCAGTCTTTGACATAATGTACTCTGCTGCGGTTCTGAAAACTTCTTCAATATTCATATCTGAAGAATCAATCAGTAAAGCATCATCAGCAGGTTTGAGAGGTGCAACCGGACGGTTTCTGTCTCTGTCATCTCTCTCTTTAATCTCTGCAAGAACTGTATCAAAATCTGCGCTCTTGCCTTTTGCCTCGAGCTGAAGACATCTGCGTTTTGCTCTTACTTCAGCACTTGCGTCTAAGAAGATCTTTACCTGAGCCTTTGGGAATACAACTGTACCCATATCTCTGCCGTCTGCAACCAGACCAGGCTCTTTTAAGAACTGACGCTGACGATCAAGTAATGCCTGTCTGACAGAAGGATAGGCAGCAACCTTGCTTGCATTGTTTCCTGCTTCCTCGGTTCTGATAGCTAAAGAAACATCCTCACCACCCAGAAGTACGTGAACGCCGTCATCCATACATTCAAAGGACAGATTTAAAAGCTTAGCTTCCTGAACAACAGAGTCCTCATCAAACAGAGCTAGTCCTGCCTTACGAACGGCATAACCTAGTACTCTGTAGATCGCACCTGAATCAAGCAGATCAAAATCTAAAGCCTCAGCAAGACGGCGAGTTAATTCGCCTTTACCTGCGCCACCAGGGCCGTCAACAGTAATAACAATTGCATCTGACATCGAGATCATCCTTAAATCTAAGGTCTGTATTATACATTAAACTTCTACAAATACCACATAAAAAAGCTTTTTTTAGCATTTTTTACTAAAAAATTCAGCTTATTGGGGACATGTTGTTATTGCGGAGGCTAATGTAGCATTAAATTCTAATTATTGCTAGCCTTAACTTATGGATCTGCAAGTATTTTTGCTGTCTGTTTAATTGGTAAATCAGAATTCTGAATAAATACTATTGTGAATAGCGCAATTAAAAGAAAGTGATATTTAATGTTACCTTACAGTGGTGTCATAAGTATATAAAGATGATATACTTCACAGCATTATTAATCGTCATTATATAAATGAAGGCCTTTTTAGCCTTATAAAACCGTAAAGATTCAATAGGAATAACATTGACTACAAAACTTGTTCAGGGACCAGTAGGTAAACTTCCCTCAAAATTCGGTCAGTTTAATATTGTTGTTTTCAAAGAAGATGATTTTCTGGATCATGCTGTAATCTTCAAAGGTGATCTGAAAACCGGCGAACCGGTTCTTTGCAGAATCCATTCTGAATGTCTGACCGGAGATGCATTCGGTTCTTTAAGATGTGACTGTGGCTTTCAGCTTGAGGCAGCCCTTCGTGCTATAGAAAAAGAAGGACGTGGTGCCCTGCTCTATATGCGTCAGGAAGGTAGAGGAATTGGTCTTTTCAACAAGATCAGAGCCTATCAGCTTCAGGATCAGGGCGTTGATACAGTTGATGCCAATGTTCGACTAGGATTCCCTGCAGATGCCAGAAAATATGAAGCCTGTTCTCAGATTATGAAGAATATGGGATTTGACAAGGTTATTCTAATGACAAACAATCCTGCCAAGATTCATGATATTGAACAGCACGGTATTCAGGTTGTAGATAGAAAGCCAATAGAATACGGCAGAAATCAGTATAACGAATTCTATCTTGATACCAAGGAACAGAGAATGGGACATCTGCTCCATCATCAGGATTAACAGCAGACTGCTTTTAGAAAAAAAAATGAAAGCCCGTTAAAAAAAAGTTTAACGGGCTTTTTTAACAATTTTTGAGGAAACGCTAGGATAAAGAGTGTCTTAATTCCTGCTTGGCCTCATCCTCTGCTGATTCATTTCCTTCCTCTTTTTTCTCGGACATATTGGCAAAAATGGTAGCAATAATGGTTCCGGAAATATTGTGCCATACAGAGAAGATTGCTCCTGGAACAGCTGCAATCGGATCAACTGCACCTGTCATAGCCAGCTTGTTGGCAAGAGCTACAGATAAACCTGAGTTCTGCATACCGATTTCAATAGCCATGGTCTTTTTCTGTGGAAGCCCCATCTTAAAAAGTTTAGCCATTGAATATCCAAACATATAGCCAAGACAGTTATGTAAAACAACAACTGCAAAAATCAGAAGTCCGGTAGTAGCAAGTTTCTCTGCACTTGAGGCAACCACAGCGGCAACAATTGAAATAATTGCAAAGACACTTACCATTGGCAGACAGACAACCACCGAAGATACGGTCTTTCTGAACATAAAATTAAGAAATACACCTGCAACAATAGGCAGAATTACAATCTGAATAATTGAGATGAACATTGAATAAGGATCAATGTTTATCCACTGACTTGCAAAGAAATAGAACAGAGTTGGAGTTACCACAGGTGCCAGTAATGTGGTACATGCGGTAATGGTAACTGACAGCGGAACATCACCCTTTCCAATAAAGGACATCACATTTGATGCAGTTCCTCCTGGGCAGCATCCTACCAGCATCACACCAGAAGCAATTTCAGGTGGCAGGTTCAGAATCAGGACCAGAGCAAAAGCCAGAGTAGGCATAATGATAAACTGTCCTGCCATACCAACCAGAACCTGAACAGGACGCTTTAGAACCTCTGAGAAATCATGAGGAGATAAGGTAAGTCCCATGCCGAACATGACAACGCCCAACAGAATAGAGATATAGGCGGCTATAGGTTTGAAAAACTCCGGATTCAGATAAGCAATAACTGCAAAAAATATAACCCAGAAAGCAAAGGTTTTACTGAAGAAGGAACTAAGATGTCCCAGATATGAAATTAGTTTTGACATTTTTACGCCTTATGTAAATTTGTATAGTTTCATTTAAACGCTATTTTTAAATGTCTTCAACTGGAAAAAAAATTTGCATAAATTTTGTGCATAAAAGCTATTATTACCAAAAAAAAGGGAAACCTGAAGCAGATTCCCCTTTTGGCTATCATTGAGTAAAAATTATAGCATCATAGGAGCAAATACGAATCCAAGTGCAACGGTAATAGCAATTGCCAGAACACCAGGAATGAAGAATGGATGATTGAATACATACTTGCCGATCTGAGTTGAACCGGTATCATCCATCTGAACTGCACCTAACAGAGTTGGATAGGTTGGCAGCACGAACAGAGCTGATACAGCAGCGAAGCTGGCTACAAGAATATATGCATCACCATTATTTGCAGCTGTCATGCCTAATGCAGCGATAACTGTTGGGATCAGAGCCTTAGCGGTTGCTGCCTGTGAGTACAGAAGCATACTTGCAAGGAATAATGCTACAGCCAGCACAGGAGGATAGCTCTTTACGAAATCCACAGCAATGCTCTTAATTTCTGCAGTATGATTTGATACAAAGGTATCACCAAGCCAGGCAACACCAAGAACGCAGACACAGGCGGTCATACCACTCCTGAATGTTGAGGTTGAGCTTAATTTACCCACATCAACCTTACACAGAATTACAATGAAGGTTGCGATCATCATCATGAAGCTGATAATTGCATTATCACGGGTTAATGCCAGAACCTTGATTGGCTTGTTGACATATGCCCCCTTGTCCAGAGTTTCAATTACCTCAAGCTTCTGCTGATCACGCAGCTGGGCAAAGAGCTCTGGTTTATCTTTCTCATAGACAGTCTCATAGCCGGTGATAACACTTGGTTTAATCAGACCAACGTTGTTACTGATAGCAGAGGCATAGAATACAACTGCAAGCACACCGATTAAGAAAATAAGAACAGAGCGCTTGGCATGTGGCTTTAACTCCATTTCCTCGTGCTTTACAGCCTTGGTAACTTCACCTGCCTCAAGACGTCTTATGTACTCAGGATCCTTACTTAGGTCCATCTTACAGAAGATATTCATGATGAATGCAGTTAGCATACAGCCAAGATATGTGGTTGGGATCCAGATTAACAGCAGTGTTGGGTAATCAATACCTAAACCGCCTAAAGCCAGATCACTTGCCATGAAGACAACAGCTGCAGAAACAGGAGATGCGGTAATAGCAATCTGAGATGCAACCACAGCAATTGACAGTGGAACACAAGGACGAATATTCTCACCCTTTGCTACTTCTGTAATAACTGGGATCATTGAGAATGCAGTATGACCGGTTCCTGCAAACACAGTCAGTAGCCAGGTTACGGTTGGAGCCAGGAAATTGATGTGTTTTGGATGGCGACGTAAAACGTTTGATGCCAGTTTAACAAGATAGTCAAGACCACCAGCTTCCTGCATTGCAGTAATAGCTGCAATAACAGACATAATAATCAGAATAACATCCCATGGAATATTACCTGCCTTAAGTCCGAGAAGCGTCAGTGCCACAACGCCTAAACCACCGGCATAACCGATGGCTATGCCACCTAGGCGCACACCTAGATAGATGGCGCCTAAAAGTACAATAATCTCTGCAAATATCATAGTATCAATCTCTTAAGAAATTAAACCTAAAAGCTAGGTACTAGCCTTCTCTTTTCTGAGTCATATGTGGATTGAGCATGTTCTTAGGCTCTAAGAGCTTGTCAATCTGGTCTTTTGACATATAGCCTCTTTCAAGACAGATGTCACCAACAGCTTTTCCGGTTTGCAGAGCCTCCTTTGCGATAGAAGCTGACTTTTCATAACCTAGGTAAGGATTGAATGCGGTAACAATACCAACAGAGTTCAGAACTGACTTCAGGCAGTCCTCAGTACGAGGCTTGAGTCCGGCAACTGCATACTTGTTGATGGTAATTACAGCATTGGTAATCAGATTTAATGAATTGAACAGAGCATATGCAATACCTGGTTCAACAGCATTAAGTTCAAATTCACCTCTCTCGGCACATAGAGTAATGGTCAGATCGTTACCCATTACCTGATAGCAGGCTTCTAAAGTTACCTCAGGAATTACAGGATTAACCTTGCCTGGCATGATGGAACTACCTGGCTGCATCTTAGGAAGATCAATCTCACCTAAACCACAGCGTGGACCTGAATTCATAAGTCTGAGGTCATTTGCAATCTTGCACAGATGAACTGCCAGAGTTCTCAGAGTTGCACTTACAGTTACATAGTCTGCTGTATCCTGGGTTGCAGCAATAAGATCTTTTGCATTAGAGAATTTAACACCGGTGATTTCGGAAAGATGTTTGATTACTGCCTTGCTGTAGTCTGGATGACAGTTGATACCGGTACCGATAGCAGTAGCACCAAGGTTCAGCACAGTCATTAGCTTGCAGGCTTTTTCAACATGATCGATATCTGAATCAATGAAGGATGCAAAGGCATTGAAGGTATTGCCTAAAGTGGTTGGTACAGCGTCTTCAAGTTCCGTACGGCCCATCTTGATAATATCTTTGAATTCCTTGGCTCTCTTCTTTAAAGCATCTTTCAGATCTTCAAGAGCTTTCTTAAGGTCGGTCAGGTAGTATACTGATGCTACCTTGATTGAGCTTGGATAGGTATCATTGGTACTCTGTCCAAGATTTGCGTGATCGTTTGGATGTAGGTACTGATATTCGCCTTTCTTGTGTTTCATGCCTTCAAGGGCAACGTTAACAAGAACCTCATTCATATTCATATTGGTTGAGGTACCAGCACCGCCCTGAATCATGTCAACTACAAACTGGTCTGCGAACTGGCCTTTAATAACCTTATCTGCAGCGCCGCATAGAGCTTTTGCCTTATCTTTATCCAGAACACCGACTTCTGCATTAGCCTTTGCTGCAGCCTTTTTTACCTGAGCAAAAGCCTTTACAAATAAAGGATAATCCTTAAAGCGATGACCTGTCATCTTGAAATTATTTAAAGCTCTGTATGTCTGAACACCATAATAGATATCATCAGGCAGTTCGAGTTCACCAATAAAATCATGTTCCTTTCTAGTCATTGTATCTTCCTTATTGTCTGTTTCTCATAAAAATAATCAGAACAACGTTCCGAAATTGAACAATTTTGCCCTAAAACTGAGCAAAACATTAAGACACTATAACTATAAGTTCTAAAACAGATTTTTTGAAAAAATTGATCTTAAAAATACCTGTTTGATCACACACGATTAAAAAAAAATAGAGCAATTATCACACAGATAACTGCTCTATACAAGAAAAACAAGAACAAAATTAGATACCTAAATAGGTAGTAAGAACATAAGGATTAGTTTAATTTCTTTACCAGATTATCTACAAAAGAGTCTGCTAAAGGAACATTTCTGTTGCTCTGACGAGATAGCTCAACAACACGTGAACATGCATCCATAGCACTGTCTGAAACTGACTCACATACACGCTTGTAGTATTTTTTAGCCTCATGTGCATCATAACTAATACTGTAACCTTTCATTTGTGATGAACCTGGCTTTGAGCCATATTCATAAAGACGGGCTGCTTTCATGCATGAATCATAGTTATTCAGCTTACAACCTAAGTCAAGATAGTATAAGACTTCATACAGGGTAACATTCTGAACACTTGGAGATATATTTACAGAATCATCCTGCATAGCAAAATAAGTTGAATATGTCAGATTACATGATTCTGAATCTTTATATTTTTCACACAAAGTTCGTAGATATGAAAAAGCTTTCTTGTAGTCTCGTTGTTCAAGAAGTCTGTCACGTTCTGAAATGCATTCTGCAAGATCCTCCTCAGAGTTTGCACTACTGCCAGAGCTGAAGTTGGCAGTTTCAGTCTTAACAACATTAGTGCCGTTGCAGATAGCAAACACAAGCGGAGTACTAACAAAAATAACACAAAAACAGAAAATTATAACTTTTACTAATTTCATATAGCGATCATAAGGTAAATAATATAGTGATCAAAATCACATCTTTTCGAAACATTATATATTAAAAAATTACCTTGTAAATGCTTTTTGTAAAATAAATTATCATGAGAACTCTGCATATATTGTTGAAGATCAAATTGCGATAACTAACATTGCAGTTTAATAAATCCTCTTATATTACAAGGTATTATTTACGCAATATATTATTAGCACACTTTACGCACATTTTTTAATATTCGCCAAAAAGATACAAATATTGTATATTATTTTTTACAACTGACTGATTTTGTTTAAAAAAATCGACAAGAATAAATTAGATGATTGTTCTGTTTTTAAATTTGATTTGTATTTTGCTAGAATGAACAGGATTTTTTAAGAAGAAGAGATAATCTTTGAAGTGGCGGATGGAGTGAGATTCGAACTCACGGAGGGCGTAAACCCTCGACGGTTTTCAAGACCGTTGCATTCAACCGCTCTGCCATCCATCCGCTGAAAACGAGGAACATTATATATGAGTTTTAACTTTAATGGAAGAGAAATTTTAACTGATTCTGAAGGTTATTTAAAAAACCGAGAAGACTGGTCTGAGGAGCTGATGAATTACATGGCTAATCAGGACAGTCTTAAGTTGACTCAGGAGCACATCTTAATAATTAAAGCAGTAAAAGACTACTATGAGGAATATGCCACTACCCCTGCCATAAGGATTCTGATTAAGTATCTAAAAACCTCAGGTCACGAGGATCTGGCATCTTCAATTAAACTGGCAGTCCTGTTTCCTGATGGAGCTGCTAAAAGTGCCGCCAAATACGCAGGTCTGCCAAAACCAGTTAAATGTATTTAATCAGATTATATGCCGTAACTAGCGTTTAATCTCCAAAAGAGCCAGCTTTTCTGATTTAATTTCAACAGAACCGTTTATTACTCTGTACTCTTTTCCTGTATAGCCATCCTGAAGAACGGTTCCGTTGGCGAAGCACTTAGATACATTGATCTTATCTGATTCGCCTAAATGTATTACCACTCTGTTATCAATGCCCTTAGCCTTATCCTGATAGATTCGGCAGAAGGAATTTTCTCCAAGACTATACTGAGCACCGGCACCAACAGCTGGATTTCTCAGTCTGAACTGTCCGACTTTCTGCCACACAGATAAAACCTTGTTGGAGGAATATTCAGAGCTTAATCTGCCAACATTGGCTGACCATTTGTCTGCATTGATTATATCTGCAGGGAAATTCATGTCTGAACGCATGCCCTGCTCTAAATCAATACCACCGCCCTTATCATTCTCTCGTGAGGTTTCGTCACCGTAGAACATCTGGATTGCACCTGGCATTAAGGTGAACATCACTGCAGCCTTCTCCATATCTTTCTTTCGACATAGGGAGGTGTCATGAGATGATATATAGGTGAGGTTGCCGAGTTTTACCTTTGAATCCTCTCTACCGTACATCTGAGCATAGCGTTTCCACTCATCCGGATCAGGGATAATACAGGTATTCAGGTTTACTCCATCTGGATTGAAATAGAAGTCAATCAGAGAATCAAAGCCACCATTTGCTGCATAGCCAAGTTTATCCTCAGGATCGTTGGTAAAGCCCCAGACTTCGCCGGTCATATAAAAAGGATCAGTCCAGTTTGCAGCAGGATCTTTACCTTTATTGGCAATTCTCCATTTATTAAGTGCATTTTCTGATAATTCTTTCAGAAGCTTCCATGTCTTTTGTGGAACATACTTAACGGTATCACATCTGAAACCGTCAATACCGAATTCTTCAACCCATGAGGCCAGCCAGTGAGCTTCAAACTGAGCAACACTCATCTGACCTTTACGATATGGTATAGCAGCTGGAATATCGTGAAGCTTATCTTTGTGCTCCCATTTCTCCTGAAGGAATACGGGAATAGATACTTCATTAGCATTAGGATCTGAATTCTTAAAATCAGGCAGATAGGCAAGACAGCCGTCTATAGAATCCTCTGCACCACAGGTCTGACCATAACTGTCAAAGCGGATCCAGTCTTTTCCCCACCAGCGATTCCAGCTTTCATCCTCTGAGGCATCTATCGGCTTGTTATGATAAGACTGCCCAGCCTCGACATCCGGAATAAATTTCGCGCAGGGATCAACATTACCAACAGTTCTACCAAATTTAAAATCGCACATGTCTTTTAAAGTGGCATAACCGCTGTGATTCATAACCACATCAATCAGAACTCTGATTCCTCGTTTATGAGCCTCTGTTACAAAAGTTCTGAAATCTTCTACAGTTCCAAGATTTGCATCTATGGAAGTAAAATCAAGAGGCCAATAACCATGATATGCATAGTACTGATAAATACCCATAGGTCCACCGCCAACCCAGCCGTGGATCTGTTCAACAGGAGAACTTACCCAGATTGCATTCACGCCCAAAGAACGGATGTAGTCAAGCTTTGAAGTCAGACCGGCAAAATCTCCACCATGAAAGGTACCAGCGTTATAGCCAGAATCATCCTTATAAGGTCTGCCGTAACTGTTATCGTTGTTTCTATTGCCGTTGGCAAAACGATCAGTGATTACAAAATAGACATTGGCGTTATGCCATTCAAACGGAAGCTCTGAGCCTTCAAAAGAGTTCTCTGAAGGAACAGTTGATTTATAGGCAAGACTACCTGCGGCTACGGATACCGCCAGAACTAAAGCAACAGTTTTTAATTTCATACTAATTCAAAATATTATATTAAGCACAGTTTTATCTAATTATTAACAATAATCTATATATTTTACTTAAAAATCTCTAGATAAAAAAAAGAATACAATGACATAGATCACATTTATTTTTTAACTAAATGCACTATGCGCTTAGAATGAAATTTGTGGGAAATTTTTGAAAAAATTGATTTGAATTAAGTGGCGGATGGAGTGAGATTCGAACTCACGGAGGGCGTAAACCCTCGACGGTTTTCAAGACCGTTGCATTCAACCGCTCTGCCATCCATCCGCAGAAGTGTTGATCTTATCGCAAAAAGATCAAATAGATTGTTTTCAGAACCAACTTATTTTTATAAGTGGCGGATGGAGTGAGATTCGAACTCACGGAGGGCGTAAACCCTCGACGGTTTTCAAGACCGTTGCATTCAACCGCTCTGCCATCCATCCGTTGAAAACGGAATGCATTATAAGGAGTTTTTTTGAAAAAATAAAGTATTTTTTTACTTAATTTTTCATGAATTTTTGAATTTAACTTAGTGTTTTTACTAAAGAAAGCCTTATAAATCGAATTTGTTTTACTTTTTGTATAATAAAAATAGTCTAATCTATTAAACAGGATTTTCAGATAATTCTACTTGTCTTCCTTCATGTACACAAATCCTGCCTTCAGATAAATAAGCATAGACCAGATTGTAAGAACAGTTGCAATAATCAGAGCAACTACACCTGCATAGATCATAACTTCGTTATATCTCCAGATTAATCCGGAAATAGCAACCAGCTGAATAGTGGTTTTCCATTTGCCAATCCAGCTTACTGCAACATTTGCTCTTTTACCCAGCTCAGCCATCCATTCTCTTAAAGCTGACACTGTAATCTCTCTTGCAATGATAATCATCGCCGGAATAGTTATGAACTTACCTAAATGAGGATACAGAACATCTCTATATAATGAGTAATGCTCAACAATCAGAACCAGCGCTGTACATACAATAATCTTATCTGCAACCGGATCCAGAAAAGCTCCGAACTTGGTTGTAAGCTTCAGTTTTCGGGCCAGATAGCCATCTAGCAGATCTGTCAGAGCTGCAATTACGAAAACAATTGCAGCATAGAAATTTGACATATCAGAAGGCATATAAAACAGCATGATAAATACTGGAATCAGGCCTAATCTGATTAAAGTAAGAATATTTGGGATATTAAACATAACGTGTCCTAATTATTTTTTCTTTATTGTATCATGCTATGGCATCCAGATCGGACCAATACACTGTCTTTTAGGTAAATTAAATTCATTCGGATAACTTACATCCACAAGGTACAGTCCGTGAGGCTTTGCTGTTGGCCCAGCAAGATTTCTGTCCTTAGCATCAAACATATCTCTGAACCACTGCACTGAATTGGTTTTATTGCCTACAGTTAACAGTGAGCCCACAATATTTCTCACCATGTGCATTAAAAAGGCATTGGCTGCAATATCAAATACTATATATTGTCCATATCTGTAAACCTTGCAGAAATGAACACAGCGGTTTGAGGAACGGGATTCATCCTCAGAGGCTCTGAAGGAACTGAAATCGTGCTCTCCTAAAATATAGTCAGCAGCCGCCTGCATCAGATCAATATCATAATCGCCCTGATATACAGAAACCCCCTTGCTCAGAATTCCAGGTCTGTATAGCGTATTCTGAATTATATATCGATAACGTCTGGCTTTGGCTGAAAATCTGGCATGAAAAGAGTCACCCACATGTTTTGCCCAGGTTACAGCTATATCATTAGGAAGATTGTTATTGGTTCCCATAACCCAGCCGCGATCCGGTCTCTCTTTTATAACATCAAAATGTACCACCTGCCCCGTGGCATTAACACCGGCATCAGTTCTGCCGGCACACTGCAGCTGTATTTCCTCATCGGCAATAATTGAAAGAGCCCTTTCCAACTCACCCTGTACTGTCTTTAAAGTACTCTGGCGTTGAAATCCAGCGTAATTACTTCCCTCGTATTCGATTCCTAAAGCAATGCGCACAAAAAATCCTCTTAATCAGCCTTTGAAAATCTTAAATTTTGCAACAAAATAGGTAATGGCTGTTACTGCCACCATAGCCGTAATCAGTGCAGGTAAACCGCGAATATCACACAGCACCAGTCCCCATACAATGATATTACGAATCACAAGGGTTGAAACTGCCAGAATAAAAAATGACAGTGCACTGCCGTTTTTCTTAAAAGTAAAATTCTTATGTCCGAAATAGGATACCCAGAAAGCTGTAATAAATGCAGCACTGGTAATAATATTCTCATGCAGTGTGGTAGCAAATACCAGTATGGTGGTTACAGCAAGATCAACTAAAGTTGCAGCTCCACCAACAATAACAAAGCGTATAAGCTCGTAAAAACTTTTTTTAGAATTCATACTGTTAACAAACAAAATCCACTTAGAGAAGTGGAATCATGGCGCTATGCGCAAGTTTAATTCTATTAACAGGGACAGATTCAAGCTGTAAGAATTCAGCCCCTGTCTCAAGTAAGATTATGCGTTTTCTTTTTTAGCGGTTATTTTCTTAGCAGAGTTTTCCTCTGAATTGTAGGAAATACCGACGTCAGTTGAAGAAAGCCCCTGTGGAATCTTTTTAGCCAGAGGTCCAGTAATGGACTGAGCTACGTAAACAGGTCTTCCTTTTACTTCCTGAGATAATCTTCCAACATATTCACCTAATATACCGATTGAAATCAGCTGAACTGCACCTAGGAACAGGATCACGCAGATCAAGGTGGTATAACCGGCGGTTGGGTTACCGAAGATCATTGTCTTCAGAATATTCCATGTCATATAGATCAGGGACAGCAGACCGATAAATCCGCCTATATAGGACCAGACCTTTAATGGCAGAGATGAGAAAGCAAAAATTCCATCTAAGGCAAAGTTCCATAGTTTCCAGTAATTCCACTTGGTCTGTCCGGCAACTCTTTCAGGTCTGGTATAGCCAACACCTTTAGAACTGAAGCCAGGCCAGGCGTAAAGAGCTTTCATGAAACGGTTGCGTTCCTTAAGAGTCTTTAAGATATCAATAATCTTTCGGTCGATAAGTCTGAAATCACCAACATTAGATGGAATCTTAACCTTTCCGGACATCTTGTTAAAGACATAGTAGAAGCCTTCTGAAGAAACACGCTTGGTACTGGTGTCACTTGAGCGATCCTCTCTTACACCATATACAGTATCGATGCCTTCATCACGCCAGATTCTTATAAAATCCAGTACCAGCTCAGGAGGATCCTGAAGATCAACATCAATAGGAACAATGGCATCAGACTGAACAAGATCTAAGGCTGCAGACATGGCTGCTTCTTTACCGAAATTTCTTGAAAGTCTGATTAAGCTTATTTTCTTATCATTTTCCTGTAGTTTTTCTATTAGTTCTACAGTATTGTCAGAAGAGCCGTCGTCAATAAATACAATTTCAATATGCTCAAGCTCTGGAGCTAATTTTTCATTAACTGTTTTAACAAAAGTTTCAACTGTTTCATGTTCGTTATAAACAGGAACAATTAAAGCAACCTTGTAATCAGGATTTCTCATAAGAACCTTCTTTTAGTCAGTTAAAAACTCGTGTCTTGATGATGGGTTGGTCTTAAAAAGACCGCCTAAGGCTGTGGTAGTGGTTTCAGAAGTCTGATCCTTAACACCTCTGGATTTTACACAGTAATGGGTAGCAGTGATGGTTACCGCAACATTTTTGGTATTCAGCAGCGTCTGAAGAGCTACCTTTATCTGCTGTGTAAGTCTTTCCTGTACCTGAGGACGGTGTCCAAAGAACTGAACTATTCGGTTAACCTTGGATAAGCCGATGATTTTATCCGAAGGCATATAGGCAACCTTTGCCACCCCATCCATAACCACAAAATGATGTTCGCAGGTTGATGTAACGGTAATATTGCACACCTTTACCATTTCATCAAAATGCATCTTGTTTTCAAATACACTCACTTTTGGAAAATTTCTGTAATCAAGGCCAGAGAATACTTCATCCACAAACATTCTTGCAACTCGGGATGGAGTTTCTGACAGAGAATCATCATTAAGATCAAGTCCTAAGGTAGTCATAATAGATGACATATGAGAGCGGATGATATCCTTTTTCTCTTCAGAAGTCAGTCCATTGTCCTGCCATGGTGATTCCAGTCCGTGCCTGATTAAAGCATCTCTTACTAATATAGCTTCAGGGGACAGTTCTGAATTATTTATCTGAGTAGTCATAAACAGCAACTTCGTTTTCGACATTAAAATGCAGATGTATATGTTCTATATCAAACCTGCGGGCAATATGATCACCTAAAAGTTTGATACCGCCCTGTTCAGAGGCATCATGCCCCAATACAAAAACCGGAGTACCGGTTTCCTTGGCCATGTGGTATGTCTGCTCGTTTACATCTCCGGTAATCAGAGCCTCAAACTTCGGTACATAGTTTGAATCAATCAGAAAGGAACCGGAACCAGAACAAACAGTTACATCTGATATAAGAGCCTTCCTGTCACAGTTACCCAAAACCTGAACACGGCACTGTAGCGAATCAGCGAGAACAGAGGCAATTTCACTGATGGATTTTTTACTTTCAAAATTTCCTTTCATAGCAATAGAGGTCGGATCACCTGCACTGACATAATCAGAATTTTTCAGATCCAGAAGACTGCACAGATAGCTGTTGTTGCCGACTTCCCTATTGGCATCAAGAGGAAGATGATAAGCCAGAAGATTGATGTTTGATTCTAAAATGGCAGAATATCTTTCCTTTAGTGTCCCTCTGATTGGTGACATCTGCCCTTTCCATAGCAGACCGTGATGAACTAAAAGAGTATCTGCTCCTTCCTCAATAGCGGCATCAATTGCCTCAAGAGATGCTGTAACCGCTGTTGCGATTTTGGTACAGTTTTTAAAACCTTCAATCTGCATTCCATTAAGGGAGGCATCAGAAAAAGAACCTACGTCAAGATAGGAATGAAGATAGGCTATCAGTTCATCTATATGCATATGTTCACCTTATGACTATAAAGTCTGGATCATACATTTAATACTTGTCTTGGCCTGAACCCTCTGACAGATTCCCTGTACAGCAGCTCTGTTCTTGGAAGTTCCAGCATAAACCTTAATCAGTGGCTTACCATTGATATTCACGTTCTGTGTTACAGGATTAAAGCCTGCACTCTTAAGCTGATTTATAACCTGCTGTGCACCTGTTTTCTTTGAGAATACACCAACCTGAGCAGCATAGTTGCCTGAAGCTAAGGCATTTGAATCACTCTTCTGAGCTGGAGCCTTTTCCTTTGGAGTTTTTACGTTAGGAGTAGCAGCTGGAACATTTGCATGGGCTGATTTTAAGGTTTCGCTCTTTGTGCTCTGATTTGAAACACTTGGCAGAGTTACGTTAGATGAGGCACTGGTTGGAGTAGCAACCTCAAGCTCTGATGAAGCAAACATACTGTCATCAGGAATATCAGCAGCAGCAACTCCACTGGTATTGTCAGTTTTACTGCTCTTTAAAGCATCAAAAGGAGAATCAGCCTTTGGCTGTACCTGAGTCTTTGCAACAGAGTCATCAATAGGATCAAGCAGATCAGAGTAATCGTGTTCACCTGCTGATACTAGCTGACCGTTATTATCGGTTACTGCTCCCTCAGGTGTAATGGCAATTGCATCTGCATTCTTTTTGGCAACCACATCATCCTTCATTAAAAAAGGCATGAAAATCAGAATAACTGATAATAAAACCAAAAAGCCAACAATTCTGTTTCTTAAACTTTTGGAAAGAGTCTTTCCTTCTTTTTTGTTTGTTTCTTTATTGTCAGTCATTTTTATTTATCCAATATCTATAGTTTTTAAAGCCTTAACCGCCTCTGTTACAGTCACAAAGGAGCCGATTACATAAATCTCATCATTTACATCAGTTTTTTCAAGGCTTTCTATTAGGGCCTCTTCAACTGCTGAATAAGATTTTACCAGAGCCTTGTCCACTCCGTCTGCTATAAGAGCATTATACAGTCTTTGAGCCTTTTCGCCTCGTTCTGTTGGCAGAGATGCAACATAGAACGCGTCAAAGGAAGACTTTAGAATCTTAAGAACTGATTCAATATCCTTATCTTTGAGCATTCCGATAACCGCTGAGCGTCTACCAAGTTTAGGCTTTCTGTCTAAAACCTCTTTCAGATGGACAGCTGCTGGAGGATTGTGAGCAACATCCAGATAAACAGCAGGGGAACGGTGAACGCACTGCATTCTACCAGGCAGAGAAACTTCACTCATAGCCTTATTTACTGAAGTATTAGAGATTTTAAAGCCTTTTTCCAAAAGCAGATGAATAACTTTTAAAGCTGCAGGAGCACAGATCAGAGGAATCTTCGGCATTGGATATTCAAAAGATGAAACAATTGAACTTCCTTTCTGAATATATCTGAATCTTGATCCTGACATTCCATAGAAATCAACACCTTCAACCATCAAAGAGGCATTCTTTTCTTTGCAGATCTGAGAAATTCTGTACAGCGGTTCATTCTTCATTCTGCCGACAACTACCAGTGAATTCTCCTTGATAATACCGGCTTTTTCTGCAGCAATCTTCTCAAGAGTGTCTCCAAGTATATGGGTGTGGTCAAGCCCGATTGAGGTAATTACACAGATATCGGCATCAAGTGCATTAACCGCGTCAAGACGCCCGCCCAGTCCGATTTCTAAAACAGCAACTTTTACACCTGCTCTGTCAAAGCATACAAAGCCAGCCAGAGTTGTGAACTCAAAATAGGTTAACGGAACATCCTTAGCCTTGTCATATACTAACGAAAAAGCTTCACATAAAAGTTCATCGCTGACAGGCTTTCCGTCTATCATGATTCGTTCATTAAACTTCATTAAGTGAGGAGAAGTATAAAGACCGGTACAAATTCCGCTGAAAGATAAGGCTGAGGAGATTAAAGCTGCAGTAGATCCTTTACCGTTTGTACCTGCGATTTCAATTTTAAGAGCTTTCTCAAGAGAAGACAGAGAAAGTCTGGAAATGACTTCCTTAACACGAGAAAGGCCCAGTTCCATTTTAGTTGGATTCAGGCCTTCAATATAATCAAGCCAGGCTGAAAGAGAGCCAGGCTTTTCGCTGTTATTTTTATTATTCATCCTAATCTAACAAAATTCTCTGCCTAAGCAGAGAATCATGTCCTAAATCTTAACGTCTGAAGATTCAACTACCTGAGCTTCTACAGACTGAGTCTTCTGAGCCTTTTTACGTTGTTTAGCTGCAGTCTTAACTTCAATTAATGGAGTATCAGGATTATTTGAGCCTAAAAGCAGAGCAACCAGATCAGCAACCTCATCTCTCATATGAGCACGGGTAACAATCATATCAATAGCGCCCTTTTCAACCAGGAACTCAGCTCTCTGGAAACCTTCTGGCAGCTTCTCTCTTACGGTCTGCTCAATAACACGAGGACCAGCAAAGCCGATTAAGGCATTTGGTTCTGCAATATTTACATCACCTAACATAGCAAGAGAGGCACTGACACCACCCATGGTTGGATCGGTTAAAACACTGATGAATGGAAGATGCGCCTTTGAAAGTTTTGCAAGGGCGGCTGAAGTTTTTGCCATCTGCATCAGGGAGAAAAGTGATTCCTGCATACGGGCACCGCCTGAGGTGGCAAAACAGATCAGAGCACGGTGAGAACGAAGACATTCTTCAACAGCGGCACAGAAACGGGCGCCGACTACAGAACCCATAGAACCGGCCATAAAATCAAATTCAAAAGCACAGGCAACTACAGGAAGTCCCTTTAAAGAGCCTTTGATAACTACAATAGCATCCTTTTCTCCAGATTTTTTCTGGGCAGCTGTAAATCTATCCTTGTATTTTTTCAGATCTTTGAACTTAAGGATGTCTTTTGGCTCGAGATCTTCTGCCAGCTCTTCTCTTCCATCCTTATCCAGGAATGAATCCAGACGAACTCTGGCTTTGATATGCATATGATGACCGCACTTAGGGCAGACGTTCAGATTTCTCTCTAACTCTGCTCTGTATAAAACCTGATCACAAGCTGAACATTTAGTCCAAACACCTTCAGGGATCTCGTGTTTGGTTCCACCAATAATTGATGGAGTTGCTTTGTGTAAAAGATTCTCAAGCCAACTCATATTACCTATACCTTAACTAACTAAAATTAAAAACTATAACACTGATATCCAGAACTTACGATTCAGTGCCAGTTTATTTACGTAATCCTTTATATCTGTGTTTCATGCAGAAAACATGACACAGAGCAAAATCTTAACTACTAGCGATTCTGACCTTTTACAAAACTGTCTTTAAAATAGACTGGTCAGATTATACTACGCTTTAGCTTATTGATTTTTAAGTGATGTGTATTTTAACAAAAAATTTTACAAAAAACATTCGCGAATAAAATATGATTGTCATCAAATTTCTTCCTTGAACCTGTTTTTTCAGTAGCAAAACAAACCTTTTCATCTAGTATCTTTGTCGACAGGTTCTCAAAACAGTACTTTCCTTACACCTTATCTATATGACTTACTCCTATAATATCTAAGTAAGTTATAGATACAGGATATATATAATGACAGGATTTCTCCCACTTATAATTGCACTGCTGTTTCTGGTTATCATATTTAACTTCATTAACCGAAAATTCTTTCATTTCTCCTATGAAATTGCCCTGATGCTTTTTGCTACTATTCTCGGAGCAATCTATGTGATGGTAAACAAGTACTTTTTGGATACCTCGCTAGTTAAAATGATGGATAAGCTTCAGCCTATCAATATTGAATCCTTCCTAATGGATGGAGCCCTTTGCTTTATGCTTTTTGCAGGCGCCTGTCATCTGAAGATTTCAGATTTTCTAAAACAGGCTCGTTCTGTTGGTGTTTACTCCTTTGTGGCAACCTTTTTAGGAGCTGTAATCTACGGTGTTATTTTCTACGCAATTACTTACTCCTTTTCACTGCAGATGTCATTCGCTGAATGTCTGATGCTGGGAAGTATCATCTCTCCAACTGATCCTATAGCAGCCACAAGTATTCTCAATAAATTTGGACTGCCTCAGAAAACCGGATTCTTAATTGAAGCAGAATCTCTGTTAAATGACGGTGTAGGTGTAGCTGTCTTTGTCTGCTTCTCAGGGATGGTCATCGCCAACACATCGCCTGATACCTCAGTATTCTCTGTTCTTATACATCAGCTAGCAGGAGCAATGGTTATCGGTGCTGTCGTAAGCTTTATATGTTATGGCATGCTCAGTAAGGAAGATGATTTTAAACAGAGAATCTACATCAGCCTGCTGTGTGTTTCTCTATCCTATCTGTTATGTCAGTATTTCAAATGCTCTGGCGCCATAGCTTGCGTAGTCTGCGGAATTATGTTCTCAGACTGGAGAGAAAAACAGAGCGAAGAGGTTCAGAATTCATTCAGCAGTTTTGATATCTGCTGGGAAGCCATAGATCATTTTTTAAACTCTGTACTTTACGTGATTATGGGACTTTCAGTTCTCATGATTATGAGAATGAATGCAGTAGTTGTAATCTGTCTTGCAACCTTTTTCAGTAATCTTATTGGCCGAGGCGGTAGTGTATATCTGTGCTCATTCTTTATTAAGGAAATACCGGATCACTTCTCAAGAAATGGTTTTACTGCGCTAATGACCTGGGGAGGTCTTCGTGGCGGTCTATGTATTGCACTTGCCATGAGTACACAGGATATGGTCAGTGAGGAGCATTTCCAGTACATTATGGGGGCAACCTATGCAATTGTATTCTTTACCACAGTTGTACAGGGACTTACTCTCAAACGCGTATACAGAATGATTAGAAAAGATTAGCAGTGACAAGTTCGAACTCTCATTCTGTATTCTTAAAAGACATTTGATTTTAGTTACTTTAAGAAAGTTAAAGAAAAGACTTCCTGAAGTTAGAAAAGTCTTTTTTGAGTGAATAGCTACAGCCTTTAAGACTGTAGCTTAAGAATAGTCAAATTAAGATGATAGCCTGATTAGAAGGAAATGTTGCCGTTGATAAAGAAGTTGGCCTCGTCATCAAACTCCATCTTACCAACATAAGATCTGTCCTCATAGAACTTAATCTCTCTGTCGATGTTGTAACCGACACCAGTCTTGATGGAGAACTGGCTTACAGGAGTTATCAGAGCATACAGACTTGCCTCATAACCTTTCTCATAGGCATAGGTCTTTGTTTTATCAAGATAATAATGACCACCACGAATTGAACCGACTTCTGCGCCTAAAGCAAACATCTCGGTAAATCTGTAGTTAGCCATTGTATTTGGATATCCAATATTAGCAGATAAGCCCAGATAAGAAGGATCTCTGTATTTAACGCCCAGCAGACCAAAACCGAAATTGTGAGCCTTATTGAAGGATACACCTGCACCTAGCAACACAGACCAGTCATTCTGAAAATCATAGGTTAAAGCAGCTGTTGGTACCAGATCATAGCTCTTTGAAACCTTGAGTTTATCCTCAAAACCAAATGACAGATATGTTCCAACCATATAACCCAGATTACCAACAAGACTATCGCTGTAATCTGCAGAACCATAGATAAGGTTCAGATCATCAAAACCTGTTTTATGATCAAAATCGTAGGAAGTACGCTTATAGCCAAAACCGAAGTTTTCATTTTTTGCATCAAAGCCGTAGACTGAATAGGAAGCCTTGTTTGATGAACCTTTTACATCAGCCTTAGATGAAAAAGAACCATATGGAGTAATATGCCACGCAGCTGAAGCATTTAAGGACAGAGCTACACCAATAAAAAGAAGAGATAATTTTTTCATGAAAAAGGTCCTTATATTTAATGGGAGTTTAATTATATGACGGATGATGCCAGATTAAAAACAAAAAAATTCCAAGGACCTGATTTTGTGCTGTCTGATACAAAATAAATACAGCTAGGCTACATGCAGATGTTTTACTCGCTGAGACTCCTCTGCCCTTTTGGCATCATTAAATCTGTCTAAGGTTCCTACCAGATATCCTGTTACACGTCTGATACGCTGGAATGGAACTCCTGTACCAACACAGCCACGGTGATCAGGTCTTAATCTGGAAACATTATTTGGAGTCATACGCTACACCTTATTAATAGAAAGATATTATGAACAATATAGTTAAAAGAGTTCTCTAACTCTATTTCTATATTATTAGAAGAAATCCTGATAATCAATAAATAGTAACGATTATTATTATCAATAAATAAACTAACTGAGAACTAAGTCAAAATTATTAGAATTTGAATTTCCAAACAGTAAGACAAGCAAAAAATTAGAAAAAATCAACTAAATTATTTTTATTTATTTTGGTCTAATCTTAATCGCCATCTGTGATTTGTGCTATATTTCACGGTTGGAAATTTCCAAGAACAATATGGACAATAAAAATGCGTCTTAATGCAAAATTACTAGCCACTGCCGTTTTTTTTGTATGCCAGTCCGCTATGGCAGCACCTTCAGATGATGATATCAACGATAAGTTCACCAAATTAAATGGAACAATTGACAGTATCAATGGTGAACTGAATTCCCAGAGAGCAACCCTGAGCGGGATAAAATCCGAGATCGAAAATTCAAATCTCAAACTGCAAAGACAGGTTCTGGATGAACTAAAATCAGTACAGAGACAGAATCAGTATGTTTACGATGCTATTCTTGCAGAACGCGAAAGTCTTGGAGGAAAAATGATTAAACCTCTGCGTAACTATAATCTGCAGACTCCTGATGGAAAGATGATTTTAGGTCAGAAAGAGTATGTCTATGTAAAAGAGGCAAACGCTACAATCGATGCCAGAATTGATACCGGTGCCTCCCAGTCCTCCATCAGTGCATCAGATGTGGTTGAGTTTGAAAGAAACGGAAAGAAATGGATGCGTTTCAATATTGTTCATAACGACCGTACCATCAGTGTTGAAGCTCCATACGTTAAACAGACCAGATTAAGACAGTCTTCAATTGAAGGCTACAGCTACCGTTCTGTAGTAAAGCTAAATATCAAGATCGGTGACTATTCAACAGAGGCTGAGTTCAACCTCATTGACAGAACCCAGATGCAGTTTGCTCTACTAATCGGCAGAAATCTTTTAACAGACATAGCTGTAGTTGATGTTGCCAGAAATAATGTGCAGAAACGTGCTGATAAGGATGGCCTGCTTCTTCTTTCAATTGATGACTACGTAGATAACAAAAAGAAGGGTATCGACGTAAATCAGAAATATGACGAACTGCAGAAGGAAAATTCCGGCGGTCAGATTGCTACTCTATCAAAAGACAAGGCACAGAGTCTTGGAACCAATCCTGATAAAGCACTGCCATCTGTAAGAGACAAGATTGAAACAGAAAACGGCAGCAAACCTGCCATCAAAAAAGATCCGGTAAAAAAGACCACTGAAGACAAAAGCAAAGATGTAAAAAAGAAAAAAGAGCTGACAGAAAAGGAAAAAGCAGCCCTGGAACTTTCAAAAAACTCTAAAAAGAGTCGTTCATAAGATCAGATATCAAGGATAGAAAATGGTTTCCCGCGGATTATTTTATTTTGTTACAGCTATTCTTTTTCTTGCAGGTATTCTGCTGATTGCCTATCAGAGAATTACTTTCAGCGTACCTTTTGTACCAAATCTTGCAAGAGAAATCTGGACTGTTGAGGCAAAGGTTGAATTTGAGCCTAATCTTGGTGAAGCTACCGAGGTAAAACTTTCTCTGCCAGCAGTTCAGCCTGGCTTTACCCAGCTACAGCAGAATACAGCAAGCTTAGGCTATGGTGTTAACTATGTAAAAAAAGATGGTACCACCTTTGTTGAGTGGACCAAAAGAAATCCTCAGGGCCTGCAGATTCTGTACTATACAGCTGATATTCTGGTGGATGAGGATTCATCAGAAAGCTCCATGATTGTTCCTGCTTTAGAGGAAAGCGTTGAGTCAGAACCTTATGCAACAGCAATGAGAGAGATTGCCTCTACTGCAAGTTCAAGAAGTTCAAATCCATATTCCTTTGCAAATCAGGTAATTCACGAGTTATCACTGGATAATGAGATTACCTCTCTGCTTCTTTCTAAATATAAGAAACCTGAACTTCTGGTTCATATTCTGAACATCGGTCACGTTCATGCCAGAACAGTAGGCGTACTTGAGCTTAAGGACGGCAGAAGAAATCAGAGACTTCATAATTATGTAGCAGTTTTTGACAAGTCTGAGTACAAGGTTTTTGATCCTAACAGCGGACACAGCGGTCTTAAGAAAAATCAGATTATCTGGACTGACAACGGTACTTCAATCCTGGATGTTGCTGGCGGTAAGAATGCCTCTGTAAGTTTTACCACCATCAGTAATTCCGTAAGCGCAATTGAAGCCGGTAACAGAAAAGCCAACATTGACATGGTTGCAGGTGAGGAGCTGATTCCATTCTCACTGCAGGCGCTGCCAGTTGAAGAACAGTCTCTGTTCAAGACTCTGCTGTTACTGCCAATTGGTGTGGTTATCGTTGTATTCCTGAGAGTTATTGTCGGTATCAAGACCTCCGGTACTTTCATGCCAGTACTGATTGCAATGTCTTTCCTTCAGACCTCTTTATGGATTGGTCTGATTGGCTTTATTTCCATTGTTGGTGTAGGTCTGATTGTCCGCTCATGGCTGTCGCATCTGAATCTGCTTTTAGTTGCCAGAATTTCTGCGGTGATTATTACCGTTATTGCACTTATCGGCTTTATCTCCTTCTTTACCTATAAAATTGGTCTTACCGAAGGTGTTAAGATTACATTCTTCCCAATGATTATTCTGTCATGGACTATTGAGAGAATGAGTATTCTCTGGGAAGAGGAAGGCTATAAGGAAGTTATCAAGCAGGGTGGCGGTTCTCTGTTTGTAGCAGTTTGTGCCTATCTGACCATGAGCAGCTTCTTTATCCAGCATTTAAGCTTTAATTTCCTGGGTCTGCAGCTGATTCTGCTGTCTCTGGTTCTGATTATGGGTAATTATACCGGCTTCAGACTTTCAGAGATGAAACGTTTCAAGCCTCTGGCTGTTCAGATCAAAAACTACAGAAACGGTGACGAGACCGAACTTGAATCTGTAAGATTAAAGGAAGAGTTAAAAGAGATTAAGTCTGATCCTCACAATACCTACAGAACCTGGAAAAAACAGGCTCAGCATATGGTTGAAGAGGAAGAATCAAAGAAGGATCATGAGTAAATGGATCTTCTTAAAAAGATAAAGGAATTTAAAAACCGTTATGCCTCTCCATTCGAAATGAGAGATGACGGTATCATGGGAATGAATCAGCGTAATGTTAATTACATTGGCCGATACAACAAGCGTTCCCTGTTTCCTCTGGTTGATAACAAGCTTCTGACCAAAAAGATTGCTCTTGAAAACCACGTAAATACCCCTGTTCTGATTGGTTCAATTGAGAATCAGCATCAGGTTGAGGATATTTTCAGCATCATTGGTGAACATACAGAATTCTGCATCAAGCCTGCTCACGGCTCTGGTGGTAAGGGAATTCTGGTAATCAAGGACAGATCAAAGACCAGCGGAAACTTTATCAAGGCTTCAGGTCAGGAAATACCTACTCATGAACTGAAAAGACATATCACCAATATTCTGGCAGGTCTTTTCTCTTTAGGTGGTAAACAGGATATTGCCCTGATTGAAGATCTTATCCATTTCGATAATGTCTTCTCAGGCTACAGCTATGATGGTGTTCCTGATACCCGTGTGATTGTATTTCAGGGCTTCCCTATCATGAGTATGATGAGACTGTCTACTGCCGCATCTGACGGCAAGGCAAATCTGCATCAGGGAGCTGTGGGTGTAGGTATCTGTCTTAGAACCGGTCGAGCTGTACGTGCAGTACAGTTTAATGAGCCGGTGACTATACACCCTGATACAGACAAGGATCTGAGTTTACTTAAGGTACCTCACTGGCATGAGGTATTAGAACTGGCCTCATCCTGTTATGACATGTCAGGTCTGGGATATATCGGAACCGATATTGTACTTGATAGAGACAGAGGTCCAATGCTGCTTGAGCTGAATGCCCGTCCTGGACTTGCAATTCAGATCTGCAATAATGCAGGGCTTCTTCCAAGATTACGACTGATAGAGGCGATCACCAAGAAACATCGACTTTCCATCAAGGAGAGAGTCGCCTTTTCAATGGAACACTTTGGTGTTTTCAAGGAATAACATTAAAGCCACGGTCAGCAAAAAGTCCGTGGCTTTTTTATGATTTTGCCCAAAAATCATAAAATTATTTCTAATCTTTAACCCTTCATACATTTTTGTTTCTGGTAAGTTTGCTATACTGTAACTGTATGAAAATAGTGTCATTATTACTTATCCCTTTAGTCTTTTGCTGTAGTGAACCTGTGCAGGCCTCTGAAATCAGTGTCTGCTCTCTCTCCTACAGACCTAAAACAAATGAAACCGCATTTGCTGCAGTAGGCTCATCTCTGAAAATTGCAGATGAAACCTGTACCAATCATTATCTGATTATCCCCTTTGATACTGTATCAAATGCTATTACCATTCCTCAGGGCGAGTATAAAGCCGTAAGCATTGATGAAGAGGAAGTTCTCTTTTCAACAGATAACGGCAGCGGCGTTAAGGTAAAAAGCTGTCCTGTCTGTGATCCTATTGACTATCTGGTGATTAAAAAGAAGACACCTAAGACACTGTGTGTAAAATCTGCACTGAAGGTTAATTCCTGTGCGGTAGATGACAGCATCAGCTATGTGGTAACCAAGAAAAGTCATACCACAGAAGGTTTATGTGCCCCATCTCTGGTTTATTTCGGACGTGAAGGCAATACTTTAAAATTTGCAGTCAATGACTGTACCTCTATATCAAAACCAACCTTAAGTTATGATTTGTCCTTTGGAGATGAAATAAGATTTCTTGATGAGCAGATAAAGATTCATAAGGCTGACAACAAGGGTATTTTCTACTCAAGAATGGAACCACCTGCTCTTAAGATCAACGATCTTCTGACCAGAGAGCAGCTTGAGCAGGAACTTAATACCACAGAGAATGACACAACCGACGAATCTGGTGATAAAATAGCCTCTACTCAAAATGAAACCAGTACTCCTCCTTCTGAAGCAGTTACAGACACAGGAGCAGCTCCTGCACAGAATACTGAAGAGAGCAATGGGGATACGACGCAGTAATTAGGAATAACATGTTAAAAGTTCTACAGTTTTTACCTGTCATTTTATGGTTTGTAACCTATAAGATGACTTCAAATCTGATACTGGCTACAGCTGTAATTGTAGGAGCCTGTTTGGTTACTACTGCAATTGAATACTTCATGACAAAACAGCTTTCCAGAATGCAGATTTTTCTGGTTGCAGCAATTCTTATTTTCGGATTGCCAACAGTTCTATTAAATGATCCTGCCATTATCAAATGGAAGGTTACTGTGGTTAATTTCTTATTTGCGGCAACTATTTTTGTATTTCAGTTTATTCTCAAAAAGAATCCTTTTGCCTTTCTTTTTGAAAAGGAACTGCCTCTGCCAGAAGAGGCCTATAACACCCTAAGCCTGTGGTGGATGGTGTTCTTTGTACTTGCAGGACTTTTAAATATAGTCATTGCATTCTATCTTCCAGCTCTAATCGGGGTAACCGAAACAGAAGCTGAAGCAATCTGGGTTGACTACAAAACCTTTGGCAATGCCATATTAAATGGTGTTTTCGCTTTAATCTGCGGTTTTGTACTACTAAAAAAATACCCGGAAATAATGAAAAATCTTGAAAAATAAAATATATGGAGTAAGACAATGCCAGATCAAAATTATGGAAACATTAAATATGCGGTAATTCCTGTTGCTGGACTGGGAACAAGATTACTACCAGCAACCAAGGCTATTCCAAAGGAGATGATTCCTCTGGTGGACAAGCCTCTGATTCAGTATGTGGTTAATGAAGCCATTGAGGCTAAAATCAAAAATATTGTTCTGGTTACTCACGCTTCTAAAAATGCCATTGAAAACCATTTTGATACCTCATTCGAGCTTGAGGCTACTCTGGAAAAGCGTGTTAAAAGACAGCTTTTATCTGAGATTCAGAATATTATTCCTTCAGATGTATCTATTCTGAATGTTCGTCAGGGTGAGTCAAAAGGTCTGGCACACGCGATTTCCTGTGCCTTCCCTATTGTGGGTAAAAATCCTTTTGCTGTAATTCTTCCTGATGTTATTGTTGATGATAAGGCATCTGATCTGAAGAAAGACAATCTGTCAGCAATGGTAAGACGCTTTGAATCAACCGGCGCACCTCAGATCATGGTTGAAAAGGTTCCACAGGAAAGTGTATCCAGCTATGGTATTGTGGATATTGAAGGCAAGATTCTAAAACCAGGTGAGTCCTGCAAGATTAAACAGATGGTTGAAAAGCCAAAGCTAGATGAAGCTCCATCCGATCTTGCTGTAGTTGGACGTTATGTGCTTCCTGCTGAAATCTGGTCTTTATTCAAAAAGACTCCTATAGGTGCAGGTGGTGAGTTCCAGCTTACCGATACCATTGAACTTCTGATGCATATGATGGATATCGAGGCATACAATATCGTAGGTAAGTCACATGACTGCGGAAATAAGCTTGGCTATGTGGAAACCTTCATTGAATATGCCTTAAGAAATCCTGATTTCGGAGCTACTCTGAAGGATTATGTAAAGAAACTGGTTAAATAAATTCTGTTTTCCCTGCAAAAAGCAGCTAAACATGAATTAGCTGCTTTTTTCTTTATTAGTAAGCCATTTTTTCAGGCTGCAGGTTATTTGGTTTCTGAAAACAGCAGATTAAACATAGGCAGAGTTGCTATGAACAGTAAACACAATCAGTATGCAAAAAAATTTGTACAGATGGATAAAGAGGCGCTTTATACGCTGATTCTATCTCTGGTGATCTTCGTATTTTTCTGGGGAGCAATCTTTATTCTGCAGAATACTCAAGCCTTTATCTGGCAGATGCCTCTGTGGTTTGTGGTTTCCTGCATCGGCGGCTATCTGCTGTCTGTTATTGGGGTTGCTGTACTGATTAAATATTTTATGAAAGACTTTGATTTGGATGATAACAAATGACTTTAGTTCCAGTTCTCGTTTTTCTGGCTCTGCTGATTCTGATTGGCTTATATGCAAAAAAAGATCTGAATAAAGCCGAGAATTTCAAAAAAGAATACTTTATAGCCAACCGTTCTTTAGGTGGTATTGTACTGGCCATGACGCTGGTTGCAACTTACGGTTCAGTAAGCTCTTTTATCTCCGGACCTGGTGTGGCCTGGAATCTTGGTTTTGGCTGGGTAGTATTTGCTGCACCACAGATTATCACTGGCTTTCTGCTTTTAGGTCTTATCGGCAAACGACTGGCTATTATCGGTAGAAAAATTGAAGCCTATACCATAATTGATGTTATTCATTATCGTTATGCCAACAAATCTCTGACACTGCTGCTCTCTATAGTGCTTTTGATCTTTTTTACCGCTATGGTGGTTGGTCAGTTTATAGGTGGGGCCCAGATCTTTACCGCGATTACAGGACTTGATTATAAGCTGGGACTTCTGCTCTTTGCCTCTGTTACTGTAATCTATACCTCATCAGGCTTTAAGGCTGTAGTACTGACTGATACGCTGTGTGCCTTTCTGATGATTACCGGAATGATTACTTTAGGATATGTAATTATTAAAGACGGTGGCGGTCTTTCTAATATCATGGAGGTAATTCGTCACACCAATGTTGGAGAGGATGGAATATCTGCCAATCTTAAGGTTACCGCCAATGGTGCCCTGCCTTATTCTCTATTGTTCTCTGCCTGGCTTCTGGTTGGTTTTTATACAGTTGCCCTGCCTCAGTCTGCTGTAAGAGCACTATCCTACAAATCAACCTCTGATCTTCACATGGCAATGTTTGTGGCAACTGTTGTCTGTGGAGCTCTAATGATCGGAATGACTCTTTTAGGTGTTTTATCCCGTGGTGTAATTCTTGAGCTGCCAGAAAATGGAACTGACGCGGTTATTCCTATTCTGATTGCAACCCATATGCATCCTATTTTAGCGGGAATTACCATCATCGGACCTCTTGCCGCTACCATGAGTACTGTAAGTTCGCTGCTGATTTCAGCATCATCTGCAGTTGTTTCTGATATCTATTCTCAGCTGCATGATAAAAAAGAGGACAAAAAGGATAAATTCAGTGCAAACAGTAAGTTTGTGACAATTTTTATTACTTCCTTTATAGGATTTATTGCTATCCTATTAGCTATGTATCCACAGGATATTGTAGTGTGGGTTAACCTGTTTGCATTTGGTGGACTTGAATCCGCTTTCCTCTGGCCACTGGTTTTGGGCCTGTTCTGGAAGAAAATGAATGCCGGCGGAGCACTTTTGGGAATAATCTTTGGACTGGGGGTATATACACTTTGTATGGCAACCGGTTTTAAATTCATGGCCTTCCACAATATTGTGATTGGAACCGCCTGCGGTCTGATTTTCAGCATTATCGGAAGCTATATCTTCCCAGATACGGCAAAGGAACGGCTGAAGATATTCTTCCCTCACAGGATATAGCTGTAGAAACGCAATTGCGAGAATAATTACGTATTTAAAATCTCAAAGCTAAACTGTTGAGATCTGGATGGTTGTGCAGGCATAACTGCAGTAAAAAGAAACAAAAGAATCACTTAATAAGTTAGGATTTATGATGAACTGGAAAGTAGTATTAGCTTTAATGGTAACTTTTGCTTTGATGATGAGTTCAAGTTACACCATGCTGATACCATTTCTTCCTCTGTACATGCAGAATGAACTGAAGGCTACCAGTGACGAGATAGCCATGTGGTCAGGCTTCACCTTTTCTATTACCTTCGCTGTAAGTGCTTTCATGTCTCCTATCTGGGGTAAGCTGTCTGATAAGATGGGCAAAAAGCCAATGATTATCAGATCAAGTATTCTGCTCTCCATAACCTATTTTCTGGGTGGCATTGTCACCAATCCTTTTGAACTGTTTCTGGTTAGAGCCTTTCAGGGTATTGCTGCCGGTCTCTGGCCTGCCTGTCTGGTTATGATTTCCGCCTATGCTCCTAAAAACAAACTTGGATTGAGCATGGGACTTATGCAGAGCGCCAATATCTGCGGAGGTATTTTAGGTCCTTTATTCGGTGGTATTCTTGCAACCTCCTTTGGTATGAGAAATTCTTTTTTCATAGGATCTACAGCTCTTTTCACCATCTGTGTACTGAGTATCTTTATCTTAAAGGAGCCACCTGCAGAGAAGGATATTAAGAAAACCGACAATAAGAGTGTATCCACTATGGACTGTCTTAAGAATATAAACATTCTTATTCTGCTTTTATGTGTAGGTCTAACCAATTTTGCCATAATGGAAATACAGCCGATTATGGCGCTATACGTTCAGAGTATGTCCGAAAATGCTGAAAATGCAGTACTCTTATCAGGTCTTATTCTTTCCTCAGGTGGACTTGCAGGCGCTATTGCCTCTCCTTTATGGGGTAAAATCGGACAGAAAAAAGGGTTTGCGAAAACTATAACCGTAGCCTTCATTTTCGCAGGCTTCATGCTGACCATGCAGGGAATTCCGGATAACCTGATTATCTTTGGCGCAATTCAGTTCATCTGCGGTCTGGGTTTCTCTGGAATATTCCCTTCAGCCAATTCAATTCTGGTTCTGATTACACCAGGAAACTCAAGAGGTATAGGTTTTGGTCTTATGACTTCTGCTCAGATGCTTGGCGGTGCATTAGGGCCAATTATCGGAGGACTGATTGTTACCCTTGCCTCCTACAGCTATGTCTATGTATTCTCCGGATTACTGATGCTGTGCATGGGTATCTATATACTGTTCTTTGCACCAGAGTCCTTCAAGAAAGCGGCAAACCAGGTAAAGGTTACTGATCTCAAAACAAGCCAGGATTAGGTGATATTTATGAATAACACTTTGTTTGTCCTAATCCTTTTATATGCAAATGTGTTTGTCATAAGTGCATCTAATACTTTTGTACTGCCCTTTCTGCCGGTCTATCTTAAACAGGATTTAGGAGCCCAAGCCAATGATCTGGCTTTATACACCACCTTATGCTATTCAGTAACCTTTGTGGTTAATATTTTTATCTCACCGGTCTGGGGGCACTTTGCAGACAAGTTTGGCAGAAAGAAGATGCTAATTAGAGTATCTTTCATTCTGTTTATCTCATATCTCTGCGCCTATCTTGCAACCTCCCCACTGATGCTGTGCATTGCTCGAGCCGTACAGGGCTTTGCCTGCGGCATGATGCCTGCTATCATGGCTTTTACAAGTTCATTATCTGCAGATCATAAAAAGACTCAGTTACGAATAGGTTATGTTCAGAGTATCAATCTGCTGGGTACTATCATCGGTCCTGCAGCAGGTGGTATGATGGCGGAATTCTTTGGAGTCAGAGAAAGTTATCAGTGTATCTTTATTCTTATAGCCCTGATCTGTCTTATCAATATCATGCTGCTAAAGGAGCCTTCAGCACCCTCACATCAGAGCAGCGCAGATGAAATCCTGCCCCTGTCAGATATACTCAAAGATCCTATTATAGTTTCTCTATGCTGCTGTATTGTAGTTAATTCAGCAGTAATCATGATGGTAGTTCCTATGCTTGCTGACTATGTAGATCGCATGACTACCTTTGGTGAACCACTTGCATTATCCGGAATAATATTCTCCCTAAGCGGTATTGCCGGAGTGCTGGCTTCACCTCTTTGGTCAAGATTCGGATCAGAAAAGGGCTTTTTTAAGGTGCTGATGCTAAGTACTCTGGGAGCCTCTGTTGCTTACATGCTGCAGTATCAGATGACCAGTATTCTGCTATTTTGCATTATTCAGTTTGTATTTGGTTTATGTATCTGCGCAACTATACCTGCTGCAAACTCAATTACAGCAAAACATATCAACCATCAGAATCAGACCAAAGCTTTCTCAGTACTTTACAGTGCCTCACAGTGTGGCAATATACTAGGTCCTGTCCTAAGTACCTGCATTATCATGTACTTTGGTGAGAGAACTGTTTTTGCCTTCGCCTCTGCACTATTATTTACCATTTTTTCTTATTTATTTATGGTAAACCGCATAAGAAAAAATGATAAAAAATCGTCTTGATTTTCTTAATAAAAGTTATTACTATTAAGAAATAAAGATTATAAACATATTGTATATAAAGATATTTTTTTAAATAACCTACAGTAATGTTTATTATTTTTTACAATACCGACTTAACAAAATTACTTTTTGTTACTTTTAAATCATAAATATGTCTTTATACTAATAAAGACTGAACATGAAAATTTTACAGTTAGGATTCACCCTTTATGCTACAGCGAAGAAACAGTAAACAGCGTAACGTAATTAGAGAATATCTATGTGGTCGAATCGACCATCCTACCGCAGAAAAACTTTATAACGAGATTAAAGAAGAATACCCAAAGATGTCTTTAGGTACTGTTTACCGTAATCTAATGTTCTTAAACGAGATCGGTGAAATTCAGGCCATTGAAGTTGGTGACGGAATTACTCACTTTGATCCTAATCCACAGCCTCACGCTCATTTTTACTGCAAAAAATGCAAGCAGGTCAGCGATATTTTTATTGAAGATTATTCTAAAATCACAAAAGTTTTTGCCGGTCAGACTAATAATGTAATAGATAAGTGTAATGTCTTTCTTGAAGGTACCTGTGAGCTTTGTAAAAACAAGACTGATGCTTAACTAGCTTTTCTGAAAATAATAATTACTAAATAGATAACTTTACTGTATTTATTATTTTGGAGTGTAAATACAGATAAACAGATAACTCCATAACACATGCTTAACTTATTCTTTAACTAAGGAGAATACTATGTCATTTGTTTGCACTAAATGCGGCTATGTATATGATGGCCCTGAAGCCCCTGAAGAGTGCCCAATCTGCCATGCAAAGAATGTTTTTGTAGATCAGAATGCGGCAAAGAAAAACAAATATCAGGGAACAAAGACAGAAAAGAATCTTCAGGCTGCTTTTGCCGGTGAATCTCAGGCTCGCAATAAATACACCTACTTTGCATCTGTTGCCAAAAAAGCAGGTTACGAGCAGATTGCAGAATTATTCTTAAAGACCGCTGATAACGAGAAAGAACACGCAAAAATGTGGTTCAAGGAGTTAGGCGGAATCGGTTCAACCGAAGAGAATCTTCTGGCTGCTGCAGAGGGTGAAAACTACGAGTGGACTGATATGTACGATCAGATGGCAAAAGATGCTGAAGCTGAAGGATTTAAAGAGCTTGCTGAAAAATTCCGTGGCGTTGCTGCTATCGAAAAGCGTCATGAGGAAAGATATCGTAAGCTTTTAGAGAATGTTAAGGCTAAGGAAGTATTCGAGAAATCTGGTGTTACTGTATGGGAATGCCGTAACTGCGGTCATATTGTAGTCGGTACCAAGGCTCCAGAGTTATGCCCTGTATGTAACCATCCTCAGAGCTACTTTGAAGTTCACATGGATAACTTCTAATCAGAAAACAGTTAATATATTTCCATTAAGACAAAGGGAGCAATTTAAGCTCCCTTTTGTGTATTCATTCTTGCAGCTTTTGAGAAATCCTACTTTCTGCCTCTTGGCAGTACCAGATTCAGAACTACAGCAACGATTGATGATAAACCGATTCCGGTAAACATAAAGGAGCCATAACCTAATGCTGCACCACCAATACCCATAGTCAGGGTAACACTGACAATAATCAGATTACGGGTCTTATTCATATCTACACTCTTCTGAACCATGCTCTGAATACCAACAGAAGCAATACTTCCGAAAAGAAGCAGCATAATTCCGCCTAAAACTGCAGGAGGAATACTCTGCAGCAGAGCTGAAAGCTTACCAAATACAGAGAATACCAGAGCAGTAACAGCGGCAATACGGATTACCTGAGGATGACTTACCTTTGTGATCTGAATTGCACCGGTAACTTCTGAATAAGTGGTAACTGGAGGCCCACCAAGGAATGAAGCTACAAGACAGGCTAAACCATCACCGAACATAGTACGGTGCAGACCAGGATCTGAAATAAAGTCCTTTTTTGCAACCGCACTGATTACATAGACATCACCGATATGCTCAATCACAGGTGCGATAGCTACCGGGATCATGAACACAAAAGGTTCCCAGGCGAACTCTGGAAGATGGAAATTAGAGATACTTCCTGGAAGTGCAAACCATGGAGCCTCTTTTACAGCTGTAAAATCAACTACTCCCATATACACAGCACAGGCATAACCCACAATAATTCCGCAGATAACAGGGAACAGCTGCAGCAAACCGCGACAGTATGTCAGAACCACAATCGCAGTTGCAAGTGAGATTATAGCCAATGTCCAGTTGGTCTTGGCCATATCAACACCAGCTCCACTTAAGGATAAACCGATAAGAATAATGATAGGACCAATTACAACAGGAGGGAAAATTCTGGAAAGGACTCGCTTACCCTGCCACTTTATTAAGAAGGAAATGGAAAAGTAAACACAGGCTACAGCTGATATGCCGGCAATGGTTCCTGGCATTCCCCACTCTTTGGTGGCGGCAATGATAGGAGCAATAAAGGCAAAGCTTGAGCCTAAAAAAATAGGTACCTTACCACCAGTCACCAAGTGAAAGAGTAAGGTACCTATTCCAGCTGTAAACAGCGCCGTTGCGGGATCAAGTCCTACAAGAAGTGGGACTAAAACTGTCGAGCCAAATGCAACAAACAGAAATTGAATTCCAATCACTGTTTTTTTGGCCGCAGAGAGTTGTATCTCATCCATAATTGAGTTTTCTCTGTTAGTGAAATGAAAATTTTTTGCATATTATGTCAGAAATCACATTACTTTTGAAGAAAAATTTTCTAACAACAAAATTTTGAACAATCTGATTCTGACAATGGAATCCTACACCTGAAAAAACTAAATAATTACACCTTGCAGGTGGTCAACTTCATGCTGAACAATCTGAGCGGTAAAGCCAGAGAATTTCTTAACCTTTTTCTTCCAGTTAATATCAGAATACTCTACCTCGATCTTTTTGTAGCGGGTACATTTTCGGCTTCCTACCAGAGAAAGACATCCTTCCTCGGTTTCGTATTCGCCTTCTTTGCTGAGAATTACAGGATTGTACATAATCACATAATCCTCATGTACGTTAACTATAATAATGTTCTTGCTAAAACCAATCATGTTGGCTGCCATACCCACGCATTCATCAGCATGTGCTCTTAGAGTATCCACAAGATCAATTGCAATCTGATAGTCTTTCTTAGTGGCTTCTTCAGATTTTATAGCTAAAAAAAGCTCATCTTTAACAATTTCTCGAATCATATGCTTCTCTCAAATTTTATTAAAAAAATGCAGAGGCCTAGCTCTGCATATTATCGTTCTTATCTAATTTTTGAGAATGCTGTTGATTCTCTCTAAATCCTCAGGTGTATCAACACCGGTCTCGGGAGGATTATCGGTCACACCAACAACAATTGACATTCCGTTCTGAAGTAATCTCAGCTGTTCTAATGATTCACACTTCTCTAAAGTAACCTGAGGCATCTTTGAGTAGTTCAGAACAGTCTTAGCTCTGTAGGCATAAATACCGATATGATGGTAATGCTCAAACTCCAGGGATGAAATATCCTTGTTTCTGAAGTTTTCTCTTTCATAAGGAATAGGAGCACGGCTGAAGTACATGGCCATGTTGTTCTTATCAAAGACAACCTTAACACAGTTAGGATCGAAAACGTCCTTAACATTATCAATCTTAAAGCACAGAGTAGACATATCTGCATTGCTCTTTTCAAGCAGATCTGCAACCTGACGGATATGCTCAGGGTTAATTAAAGGCTCATCTCCCTGAACATTAACAATAATGGTATCATCCTCAATGTTTAGCTTTTCAACCATCTCTGCCAGTCTATCGGTACCACATCTGCACTCCTGTGAAGTCATGCAAACCTCTACCTTGTCCATACCGGCAAGAGCGGATTCAACTCTTTCATCATCAATACAGGCAACTACCTTTTTGGCATCTGATTTTAAAGCCTGCATGCAGACTCTTTTAATCATTGGAATACCGCCAACCAGTACCAGAGGCTTTCCTGGAAAACGGGTTGAGGCGTAACGGGCAGGAATTGCTACAACGTAATCTCTCATTTTTGTTCTCTTAATTATTTAAAAATCAGTCTTTAAATCTTTCGGTAGTCAGATCATAAAGCTTTGAAGCCACAATCTGATAGAACTTTTCTGGAAGCACAGCCTCCACATTCAGCACATAAAGGTTATCAAGTTTGTAATCAGCATATTTTACAGCATCTTTAGCTGTCATGACGATAGGAAACTTCTGCGAATTATTTATAAGGGTCTGCTTGCTGACAACTCCATGATCCCCGGTATCAATGGTTGAAACAATATTATATCCGCAGGATTTTAATGTATTGTAAAAACGGTTGGGATTACCGATTCCTGCCAGAGCCACAACCTGTGTTCCCTTCTGCAGATAATCATGAAAGCCCTGATTTGAACAGAAGGACTCAAGAGAAACTGCTGGAGATGGTACCAGATGCATAGACTGATAATTACTTTTAGGTTCTGCCGGATTGCCGTTGGTTACAACAATATCAGCAGTATCAAGTCTCCATTCACCTTCTCTTAGAGGACCTGCCGGCAGTAAAAAGCCGTTACCAAGCATTCTCTGAGCATCGATCACGATAATTTCAAAATCGCGCTGCAGAGCATAGTGCTGAAGTCCATCATCAGTAACAATTACATCAACACCAAGTTTTTCTAAGTACTGAGCTCCCCTTTCACGGTTAGGATCAACAACTACAGTTGCCTTATCTCTGACGCTTAATTTTATAAGTAGAGGCTCATCTCCGCACTCTAAAACATTTGATGAGGAAGTTACCACCAGAGGGTATTCTTTTGATTTACCCTTATAGCCGCGAGAAAGCAGACCTACGGTATAACCAAGATCACTTAAGCGCTGCAGTAAAGAAATACAAAGAGGTGTCTTACCGGTACCGCCAACAGAAATACCGCCTACAACAATGACAACAGGCTTTACTCTTAAGGAATATTTCTTACCGGATTTATACCTTTCACGTCTGATTCTGCTAATCAGAGAAAATGCTGCAGATAAAGGAAGAAGCGGAAGGATTACAGGAGAATTCAATACTCCTAATTTTTTGTACCAGACTTTATCAAGAAATGACATAGTGTTCTTTATCCACCAAAAAAAGTTAACTTATTATAAGTAAACAAAGAAGTTTATACTACAGTCATTCCTCATTTTTGTTACTTGAACTCTGCTTTATACAGAGATTTTTCTTTCTATTTGTACAGGCCTTTATTGGTGTGCAGCGGATCTGACATCATTCTATCTGAAATTAAGGTTCCATTCTGAATATGCCCTACACCAATAAACATATCATTGGTTCTTATCTGAATGGTATCCTTGTATTCAAGATCACAGTCTGTAAAGGTACATTCTGAAAGGTTGTCCTGTCGCTGCCCCTGACAGAGCAGTACGGCCATATCATAAGGAATATCAATTCTAGGAAGGTAGTTCATAGCCTCATCAATGGGAATAAGCAGAGAATCCATTTCTTTAAAATCAGTAAAATCCTCTCGCTTGTCAGCAAGCTGCTGTAGGTTTTCTAAAGTATGCATTTCGCCTTTAGGAAGGCCATCCACTTCAATACGTCTTAGCATGGTTACATGTGCACCACAGCCAAGTTCGGCTCCAATATCGGAAACCAGAGTTCTGATATAGGTTCCCTTAGAACAGTAAACCTCGATAGTAAAGGAATCTTCTGTTTTATCAAGAAGCTTGATGTAGAAAACAGTTACCTCTCTACTTGGAACCTCAACACTCTTACCTGCTCTGGCATATTTATACAAAGGTCTGCCGTCAACTTTGATAGCAGAGTAGATTGGAGGAACCTGAGTAATATCACCGACAAATCTGTTAATAGCTTCATCAAGCTTAGAAAGAGCATCCCCTATCTCATGCTCCTCAACAACGTTACCTTCAGCATCGCCTGAATCCGTTACGATACCAAGTCTGCCGGTTGCAATATACTTTTTTGAACCTTCAAGAAAATATGAAGAGAACTTTGCAGCCTGTCCAAGACAGACAGGAAGTAAACCAGAAGCTAAAGGATCAAGTGAACCAGTATGACCAGCCTTGTTGGCTCTGAAGATTCCCCTTACCTTAGTTAGAGCTAAAGCAGAGCTGATTCCTGTAGGTTTATCCAGAAGAAATACACCGTCAATATCTCTTTTAGGAGCTCTTCTTGATTTATCAGGGATAATTCTATCTTTGGTCATAAGTTACTTTTTTCTCGAAAATTTGTGAAACAGAAAAGATGG